>NZ_CAJYMO010000083.1 GCF_913776365.1 uncultured Chryseobacterium sp.
TACCATGAGAGGAAGGCTGATTGTAGAGGAAGGCGTAATTAAAATGGCCGGAATCTGGGATCATATCGAAAGATTCAAAAATGCCAACCGGATCATCATCATTGCCTGCGGTACTTCATGGCATGCAGGACTGATCGGGGAATATCTGATTGAAGAATATGCAAGAATCCCCGTAGAAGTGGAATATGCATCCGAATTCAGGTACCGGAACCCGATTATTACCGATAAAGATGTGGTGATTGCCATCTCACAGTCAGGCGAAACTGCTGATACCATGGCTGCCCTGAAGCTTGCCAAGGAAAGAGGAGCTTTTATCTATGGAATCTGTAATGTAGTGGATTCATCCATTGCAAGAATTACGGATGCCGGATCATATACCCACGCCGGACCGGAAATCGGAGTGGCTTCCACCAAAGCCTTTACTGCCCAGCTTACCATCCTTACGCTGATCGCTTTTAAATTAGGAAAACACAACGGGAATCTGGGGAATGCAGACTTCATGAGCTTAATTGCCGAGCTGGATGCGATGCCTAAGAAAATAGAAGAGGTACTTGAGGAAACCCATGAACTGGTGCAGCATATTGCCAAAGATTTTGTAAATGCTACCAATTTCTTATATCTGGGAAGAGGATACAATTATCCGGCAGCATTGGAAGGTGCGCTGAAACTTAAGGAAATTTCCTATATCCATGCCGAAGGGTATCCGGCAGCCGAAATGAAACATGGTCCGATTGCGCTGATTGATGAAAATATGCCGATTGTAATCATTGCTCCTAAAAAAGGACATTATGATAAAATCGTAAGCAACGTACAGGAGATAAAAGCCAGAAAAGGTAAAGTGATTGCTGTCGTGAACAGAGGGGATACCCAGGTAAGCGAAATGGCAGACTATGTTATTGAAATTCCGGAGACTTCCGAATGTTTCTCCCCGATCGTAGCCTCCGTACCCCTGCAATTGCTGGCATACTATATTGCCGTGTACAGAGGAGCCAATGTGGATCAGCCGAGAAACCTCGCAAAATCGGTAACGGTAGAATAAAAATACGTCTGAAATAAAATAAATTTAGATTTCCTCCGTTATTTCAAAAAAAATCTTAAAAGTTTCTTAAAAAAATTATATATTTACGGCTTAATTATAAAAATTAACATGAAAAGGATATTTCTTTTATTATTGTCTGCGTCAGTAGCATCGGTATCTTGTTCAGGTGGGGGAGCCTCTTCAGTGGGGAAACCGGGAACAAAAGGGGAATTAATACCAAGAGAAAAAACAAAATCATTTGTTGCGGAGAGACCATACGGAATGGTGGCTATCCCTGCAGGATCATTTGTTGCGGGATTAACTGATCAGGATTTTACCAACAGCCCTGAAAAAGCTCCGGCAAAGACGGTTACCGTTTCATCTTTCTTCATGGATGAAGCAGAAACCACTAATGCAGAATACAGAGTATTTATCAATTATGTTAGAGACTCTATTGCAAGAACCCTGCTTGCTGAGGCTGCCGGAGAAGGCGGAGAAGGAAAAGGAAGGGGGACAAGCATCGGAGATTATGCCTACCTTGCTCAGAAAGAAGAAAACTTAACACCATATCAGGAATATCTTGAAGCTCAGGGAGGAGGTGACGAATCTACCTTCGATCCTACAAAAAAACTGGACTGGAAAGTTCCATTGCATTGGAACACTTCAAAATATCCCGATGTAGAATATGCAGAAGTGCTGGAGTCAATGTATTTACCGGCTTCTTCCAGAGTAGGGAATGAAAGAATTATCGACGTTAGTAAACTTAAATATCAATACCGTTGGGGTGACATGGATGTTGCCCTGGCTGAAAAAGAAAGAGGCGTAAACTATCTGAGAAGCGAAAGCATCGCCATCTACCCGGATACTACGGTTTGGGTGAAAGATTTTCATTTCGCATACAACGAACCTTTGTTTGAGCAGTATTTCTGGCACAAAGCGTACAAGGACTATCCTGTAGTGGGAGTGACCTGGGATCAGGCAAGAGCTTACTGTAACTTCAGAACCAAATTAAAGTCTGATTACAATGAAAGCTTAAAAAGAAGAAAGCAAAAACCTTTAATCTTCAGACTTCCTACAGAAATCGAATGGGAATATGCTGCCAGAGGAGGAATGGAAAATGCTACTTATCCTTGGGGTGGTCCTTATCTGATGGATGACAGAGGCTGCTACCTGGCGAACTTCAAGCCTAAGAGAGGAAATTACATGGAAGATGATAAAAAAGGAACTTATACCTATACCGCTCCGGTAAAGAAATTCAAGAAAAACGGTTTTGGATTGTTTGATATGGCCGGAAACGTTTCTGAATGGACAGAATCTGCCTATAACAATTCTTCTTACGGATTCTCATCAACGCTGAACCCTTCTACAAAAGATAAAACCGATGATAAAAGATCGGTAAGAGGCGGATCTTGGAAAGATGTAGGATATATGCTGATGACCGGTGCCAGAGACTGGGAAAGAAAAGACTCTGCAAGAAGCTATATCGGATTCAGAACAGTGCAGGATATTCCTGAAGCGGCTGTTAAACCTAGAAGAGTCAACAGATAATCAATCACACTTTTTTTACAACAATTTTTATTTAACACTAAAAAAATCTAACTTATATGTTTAAGACTAAAGATGCTTGGATGAATTTCTTTTATTCATTCGGTGCTGCAATTGTAATTCTTGGAGCTTGGCTTAAAATTACTCACATTACGCTGGGACCTATTAACGGTAACATTGCTCTTACAGTGGGACTTATCACGGAAGCTATCATCTTCATCATCTTCGCTTTCGATCCACCGAAATCAGAAGAGTCTTATGCGTGGGAAAATGTGTATCCTGAATTATTGGACAAGGATGCCAACCCTAACCCTTTACATTCAAATGTATCAAAAAGCAATGCTGCAGCCGCCGCTGCACAGTTTGCCGAAATGGAAAACACCCTTTCCACTAAGCTGGACAAAATGCTGCAGGATGCAAAACTGGATGTTCAGTTATTTGAAAGATTAAGAACAGGAATCGATAAGTTCTCCAATTCCGTTGACCAGATCAACCAGACGGTAGACGTATCCGCTTCCACCCATAAATATAACGAACAGCTTAATAAAGCTGCCCAGCATATGGAAAGCATGAATGCTTTATATACAATGCAGCTGGAAAACGGACAAAGACAGTCTGAATTCGCTAAGAAGTATGTACAGGATATGCAGAAATCTGCTGAACAATCAGAAAAATTCAACCAGGAGCTGCAAGGCCTTACTTCCAACCTAAACAATCTGAACAGAGTGTACGGAGGTATGTTAACAGCTATGAAATCTTAATTCCTCACCATTTCTATTTAACCGCGTAATAAAAAAATAAAGAAAAGAGAATGGCAAAAGGAAAACAGACCCCTCGTCAGAAGATGATCAACCTTATGTATTTGGTGTTCATCGCGATGATGGCCCTAAATATTGATGCAGAAATCATCAGGTCATATTATGACTCTACAAAAGCTCTTAATGAAACCCGGACTTTAACAGAAAGAAAAAACGAAAAGATTTTCGAAAAAACCCTTGAAGCTAAAGCCCAGCAGGTACCTGATACCTATGCCCAGCCTTGGCAGCAATATCAGGTTTTAAGAGATAAAATCAATTCATTGGTAAAATCCGCTCAGGATATCAAGGATTTACTTAAAAAGAAATCGGAATTCCATGAGAAGGACAAGGCAGGAAAGGATATCGACGTAAGTGAAAACTTTGCTGCATTGAATAACAATGAAGCGACTACTGAATATTTTTTCAAGGAAGGTGATGAGAATACCCCTTCCAAAGGAGCCCTGGACCTGAAAGCTAAAATTGATGATGTAAGAAATTATATCAATGCTACTTTCGGTAACAACCCTCAATTGAAAGACCTTGTGGAAAGAGCCAACAAATCTTTGATAGCAGAATATCCTAAAGGAAAGTCGCCTAATGAGAAAACCTGGTTCCAGAATAAATTTTACCACCAGCCGCTGATTGCTGCGATTTCCAATCTTGAAATCATCCAGAATGATGCAAGAAACGTACAATCTGATGCATTGGCGTTGATGTTACAGGAAAAAGTGGATGCCAGCATTAAATTTACAAGCTATGAGGCTATCGTTTCTGCGCCTGTGGATGTTGTGGCGGGTAAGCCTGCTGAAGCAGTGGTTATGTTAGGAAACTATTCAAACAGTAATAAAATCAGCATTTCAGGAGTTAGCAGACAGGAGAACGGAAAAGGATATGCCAATCTTAATACGAGCGGAATCGGAGAGCACGTTTTCAGTGGTAATATTACCCTGACGGATGCTACCGGTAAAGCACAAAGCTTCCCTTTCACCCATACCTATAATGTAATTTCCGGTCCTCAGGAAGTGAAATTGCAGAAAGGTCTGTTGTTATCTGCTGATAAGATGAATGTAATGTACAGAGGTCTTGATAACCCGGTTTCAGGTTCTATCTTAGGTGCCGATAATGCCAAGCTTTCACTTTCTGCTCCGGGAGCAACGGTGAAGAGCACAGGACCGGGCAAATGGGATGTAAGACCAGGTTCAGGAAATCTATTGAAAATTACATTGTCCGGAACAGATCCTTACGGTAAGGCTATCACTCAGACATTTGATTACAGAATTAAGAATGTACCGCCACCACAAGGACAGATCAGAGGGAAAAATATGCTGACGATGCCATCCGGATCCGTGGAAAACCAACAGCTTCAGGCCGTAATTCCTGACTTTGACTTCCCGGTATCATTTAATGTAACCTCATTCATGGTGAGGGTACCTGGAAGAGCTTCAATGCAGGTTCAGGGAAGTTCATTGCAGGGAGCTGCAGGAATGTTCAGAAACCTGAGACCTGGAGACGGAGTATATATCTTCGATATCAAAGCAACCGCTACCGGTCTTGGAGATCAGAGAATAGGAAATATTTCACCTGTATTAATTAATGTTCAATAAGAAGTAACTATGAAAAAATATATTAGCAGTCTTTTGGTATTGGTTTCGGGATTTGCTTTTTCCCAGACCATCCTGAATGCTTCTTCTCCGGAAGAATTCAGAAAAATGAGAGCTGAGAACAAAATGAAGGTAGGGGATACGGTTATCGATAAAACAGTAAAACCTCTGGAGTACGGTTTTGTGGATGAAAAAGATATCCTCAAAAGCATGTTTGTATGGGAAGTGATTGATATGAATGACAAGGTGAATCAGCCTTTCTATTACAACAACCCGGACGGACTCCTGTCTACGGAAACAAAATCATTGTATAAGTTACTTCTCGACGGTGCTTTGAACGGCGATATCAAAGAAGTGTATGACGATGAGAATTTCGTTCAAAGGTTAACGCCAGAGCAGATCAAAACGAGATTGGTAGACGTAAGGGTAGATGATGAAGCCATCAACATCCTGAACAGCGGCCGCCAGCTGACCGAGCAGGAGAAAAAAGAACTTACCGATGTTTATGAAACAACTACGGAAAAAGTAAAAGTTCTTAAAATGTTCGGAATGTGGTTCATCGACAAAAGAGACGGACAGCTGAAGTACAGACCGTTAGGAATTGCGGCTATGGGTCCGGATCCTAAACTGATCGGCAGAACAACTCCGGACGGACAGCCGTTACCGGGAGCTGATGAATTGATTGATCTTTTCTGGGTATATTATCCAAATGCAAGGGATATCCTGGCTAACAACTATGTATACAACAGGAAAAATACTTCTGCAGACCTGTCTTTCGACGATCTGATCAACGCCAGAAGATTCTCTTCTGTAATCTTCAAATCTTCTACAGGATTGGGAGACGGTGTCATCAAAGATTATATCCCGAGAGATGCTGAAGATCAGATGGAGGAAAGCGACAGAATCAAAGGTCAGATCCTTCAAATGGAAAATGATATGTGGAATTACTAAATTTCATTTGATAATTATAGAAAACCTGAGTACTTTTACTCAGGTTTTTTTATTTATGGAAAATGTAGACTATATCATCGTCGGAGACGGTTACGCCGCTCTTTTTTTTGCTCACCGGCTGATTATGGATAACCGTTCTTTTGTACTGTTTTCAGATGGAAGGAAAAGTGCATCCCGCGTTTCTGCCGGCATTATCAACCCTGTTGTCCTCAAAAAATTTACCACGTTCTGGAAGGCACAGGAGCAGATTGATGACTTAAAAAAGGTGATGCATGAAATGGAAAGTTATACTGGCGAGAATTACCTCATTGACGCTCCGGTTCACCGGATTTTCCATGATGAAAACGAACAGAGGTTATGGCAGAAAAAATCATTAACCGATGAGCTCACTCACTTTCTCAGTGAAAATTTCGATCGCCTGGATGGGGTAAAAAACGATTTTCTCACCGGAAAGGTGGTTCAGTCTGCCCGTCTCAATGTAAGCCGTTTTTTTGAAGGTCTATTGGCTTTTTTAGAAAAAAGAGGCAAAATCAGGAAGGAAAAATTTAGGTATTCACAATTGGATGTTGAAAAATCCGTATATGAAGATCTGAAATACGGAAAAATTATCTTTTGCGAAGGAATGGCAGTAAAGGATAATCCTTATTTTTCTTTTATTCCATTACAGCCTAACAAGGGTCACCATATCAAAGTAAGATTGTCCGAGAGCCTTCCGGTCAATATAACCATCAAGAAAAAACACTTTCTGTTTCCGCTGGATAACGGCCTTCATTTCTATGGCGGCACCTATGACAGGGAACAGCTTCATCAGCATATTGATGACTCGGCAGTAGAGCAGTTGACAAAAGGACTGGCAGAGTTTTATCCTCATGATTTTGAAATTGTCGAAGCCAGTTTCGGTTTCAGGCCTACCGTAAAAGACAGGCGGCCTATTATCGGCCGGCATATGCATCATACCGGTCTCTATGTCTTTAACGGAATGGGAGCGCGCGGCATCCTGAACGGGTGTTATTTCGCAGGACGGCTGTATGATCATATCGAAAAAGATATCCCATTGGATAAAGAGGTGTCACTGGAACGATTCACATAGTTCCTGCATTGTAAATACGGGTATCCATACTGAGCATGAACATTGCGTATAAGAGCGAAATTTCTTATCTTGAAAAGAATAACATCAGATCTATGAATGAAGAAATTTTAGGGATTGCTGCGGGAGTCCTTACTTCGGTGGCTATGGTTCCACAGGTGATAAAAGTAATGAAAAGCAAAAATGCGGAAGATTTATCCTGGGGAATGATTCTGGTTCTCATTACAGGACTTTCATTGTGGGTGTGGTATGGAATCATCAAGGATGAGTTTCCGATTATTGCCTCCAATGCATTTGCCGTATTGGTAAATATAACACTTCTGGTATGTTGCATCAAATATAAAAACAACAAGGGCTAAAAATCGGGCACTTCCATATCTACGGAAGTGCCCTCTGGTATAGTGATGTGTTTATTGCATAACAGGCTGGCGTTCATCCGGAAACAAACAGTGCTGCCTTTTCCATTCAGGATTAATACATCTCTGCGAAAAAAACGCCGTTATCAGAAGCAGAACTGATTAACAGACCGGCTCCGGAACCCTCATTTTTTATTCTCTCCGTTCAGGCTAAAAAGACGCCATTTTTGTATTTCCGGCAGTTTTTTCCCTTTTGTGATGAAACAGTACGATATTATATCCTTTTCTCATAAAAGTCACTTCACCCCTGATGTCAGAAAACTGGTAATCTGAATTACCTGCTGTGTATTCCGGCAGTTCATCCTTTTTTTTCAGTTCATAGGATTTACCGTCCAGACGGATAGATACGGTATTTTTATTTTCATTGACAGCTACTTCGAGCTGATCGCCGTAATCATCTGTATAAATCTGCTTTATTACTGTATCGCGATGGTCTGTACTACTCTGCATATCCTGTACGTGAACTTCTTCTTCTTTTGCAGAATGTTTACAGGCTGTTAAGATGAAAACAAAAAATACGCCGGTAATAAATAAGAACTTTTTCATAATGAGTGATTTTAAAGTGTTTCAGTGTTAAGAAGTTATAAATTTACAATTATTATTAATAAAATCCTGTTAATTTTAGATAAATTAATTAAAAATTGGTACTTAAATATGACTTTATGAGGAAGGGTTATGGTTAATTGAGAAGATCATATAAATTTATTTACTTTCATATCTTTAATAATCGCTATAATTCATTTTGTAGAAGTGCCTCGTTTCTTTTAAGATTCGTTAACATTTTAAAATTTATTTTTACCGGATCTACGGTTTACAAATTTAATGCCAGGATATGATTGAATATTATGTTTTGTTTTTAAGTGACTTATTATCAAGTATTTGAATTGGAAATTTATAGGGTTGATATTGTATGATATTCCGTATTCAGCAGATTTAAAGGAGTGTTAATTATTGTTAATGCTTTGTTCTAAACACCAGGTTTACTGGAAAAGTATTGATGCCATCCCTTACATTTGCAGTATAAATGAGAAATTACATCGTATACTTTTTGACCAGCCTTTTTCTGCTTTTCGTAGTGGAAAGCAAGATTAATGTCAGAACGTTAAAAAACGATTATGCCGGGCATGTTTCTCAGAATATTCCTAAAAGAGCCAACCGGCTGAACCAGACCTGCGATAAACTCTCTGTGCAGCAGATGCCGGATGATGCGGGGAACCTCTACTCGCTGGAACTCGCAGAAAACAGTTTTCAGGTATCCGATACCCTTCAGGATCTGGTATTTTTTACAAGTATTTTCACCCTGGCCTATATTTTCGGGCTTACCAGCTTTAAGAAGGCAAAACCCGCCCTGGAAGGCTATTTGTCCGGGCTCTCTTCCGTAAAAAGATTTATCCTGATCCGTTCCATAAGGATCTGAAATCTTATTTGTACCGTATTTTCTGCCGGATCCCGGTGAAAAATATCCTGTGCTGTATTTGCCGGCAATCGTTTCTGCGCAGGCCATCCTTTCTTATTGCCATTTTCCTATTAAAACATTAACGATTTATATAAACTCCAGAATTATGATCAAGAGAGTTGTCGCAGGCATTGCGCTAAGCAGTCTTTTATTGTTCAGCTGTAACAAAAAAGAAGAAGAAAAAGAAGAAGCTGCAGTTTATCCCGTAACCTCGCCGGTGGTGATGGATACGGTGATTGACAAAGAATACGTAGCTCAGATCCAATCGGTGAAAAACATTGAAATCCGTGCTCAGGAAAAAGGTTTTCTCGAAAAGATCTTTGTAGACGAAGGACAGTTCGTGCACCAGGGACAGACGCTGTTCCGTATCATGCCGAAACTGTACCAGGCAGAATTGCTAAAGGCCCAGGCTGAAGTGGCCCAGGCTACCATTGAACTTAAAAATGCCAGTACACTGGCAAACAGTAACATTGTATCCAAGAATGAAAGGTCAATGGCCAAGGCCAAACTGGATGCTGCCAACGCAGAAGCAAAACTGGCACAGATCCATCTTTCGTTTACGGATATCAAGGCACCGTTTTCAGGAATCATCAACAGGATTCCCCTGAAACTGGGAAGTCTCATCGATGAAGGGGATTTACTCACTTCCCTTTCTGATAATACCAACATGTACGGCTATTTCAATGTTTCCGAACCGGAATACCTCAGCTACCAGATGCATGCGGCAGACCGCGGCAGCAGCGAAGTAGGACTCGTAATGGCCAATGGCGAACTTTTACCCGAGAAAGGACAGATCCAGACCATTGAAGGCGAGTTTGATAACGAGACCGGAAATATTGCATTCCGTGCCAAGTTCCCGAATCCCAATAAACTGCTGAGAAACGGGGAAACCGGAAAAGTAAGAATGACCCTGCCGGTGAAAAATGCGCTCATCATTCCGCAGAAAGCCACTTATGAAATCCAGGACCAGAAATATGTCTTCGTGGTGGAGAACAATGGCGTTGTAAAGTCCAAAAACATTAAAGTGGCTTATGAGCTTCCGGATGTCTATGTTGTAAGTTCCGGACTTTCAACCGGAGATAAGATCCTGCTGGAAGGGGTACAGAAAGTAAAAGATGACCAGAAAGTACGCACAAAATTCCAGGATCCGAAGAAAGTGATGCAGTCGTTGAAACTAAAAGCAGAATAGAGGATTATGTTTAAGAAATTCATTCGCAGACCTGTACTGTCTATCGTAATCTCTCTGATTATCGTATTTATGGGGGTATTATCCCTGATGAAACTCCCTGTGACCCAGTTCCCGTCTATTTCGCCGCCCAAAGTAAATATTACGGCAGAATACCCGGGTGCCAATAACGAGTTACTGGTAAAATCCGTAGTTATTCCTCTGGAAAGGGGATTAAACGGGGTACCCGGAATGAAGTATATGACCTCTGATGCGGGAAATGACGGGGAAGCTTCCATCCAGGTGGTTTTTGACCTCGGTACCGACCCTAACGTAGCAGCTGTAAACGTCCAGAACCGGGTGTCCTCCGTTGTAAACAAGCTTCCGCCGCTGGTCGTGCGGGAAGGGGTGAAAATTACCCGTGAAGAACCGAATATGCTGATGTATATCAATCTTTACAGTGACGACCCGAAAGCCGACCAGAAATTCCTTTTCAACTATGCCGACATCAATGTAATGTCTGAACTGAGAAGGGTAGGCGGTGTAGGTTTTGCTGACATCCTGGGAACCCGGGAATATGCCATGCGTATCTGGCTGAAACCGGACCGTTTAACGGCCTACAGCATTTCAGCAGATGAAGTAATGGAAGCACTGAACGAGCAGAGTCTTGAAGCGTCTCCGGGGAAAACGGGAGAGAGCTCAGGAAAGAGGTCTCAGTCATTTGAATATATTTTGAAATATCCGGGGCGTTTCAACAATGAAAAGGATTACGGAAACATTATCCTGAAAGCAAAATCCGATGGCGAATTCATCCGACTGAAAGACGTAGCTGATATCGAATTCGGTTCATCCATGTACGATATTTATTCTACCCTGAACGGGAAACCGTCCGCCGCCATTACGGTAAAGCAATCGTACGGATCCAATGCGAGCGACGTAATCAAGAATGTAAAATCCCTGATGGCGGAACTTCAGAAAACCACTTTCCCGAAGGGGATGCACTATGACATCAGTTATGACGTATCCAAATTCCTGGATGCATCGATTGAAAAGGTGGTTCACACCCTGTTTGAGGCTTTTATCCTGGTAGCCATTGTGGTGTTCCTGTTTTTAGGAGACTGGCGTTCCACCCTGATTCCGGCAATTGCGGTTCCGGTTTCGCTTATCGGTACGTTTGCCGTAATGTCTGCCTTCGGGATTACCCTGAACATGATCTCGCTCTTTGCGCTGGTTATGGCCATCGGGGTAGTTGTGGATGACGCCATTGTGGTGATCGAGGCGGTTCACGCCAAAATGGAGGAGAAACACCTGTCACCGTTGAAAGCAACGGAAGAGGCAATGCACGAAATCAGCGGGGCCATTATAGCAATCACCCTGGTAATGGCTTCCGTATTTATTCCGATTGCCTTCATGTCCGGGCCGGTTGGGGTATTTTACCGTCAGTTTTCCATTACCATGGCTTCTGCGATCATACTTTCCGGGGTTGTAGCTTTGACGTTGACTCCGGCTTTATGTGCCCTGATCCTGAAAAATAATCATGGAAAAGCCAGGAGAAGAACGCCGGTAACCATTTTTCTGGATAAATTCAACAGCCTGTTTACCAGAGGAGCCGGAAAGTATGAAAGAATGCTTAACAAGACCGTAAAAAGGAAAACATTTACGCTTCCTTTGCTGCTGGCTTTCTGTGCCTGTACTTTCTTTTTAAGCAACTCGCTGCCTTCAGGGTTTATTCCTGCGGAAGACCAGGGAATGATCTACGCCATCATCCAGACGCCTCCGGGATCTACCCTGGAAAGAACCAACCAGATTGCCAAGGAGCTGCTAAGGGAATCTGAGGATATCAACGGCGTACAGTCTGTTTCTTCACTTGCAGGATATGAAATCCTTACGGAAGGTACCGGATCTAACGCCGGAACCTGTCTCATTAACCTGAAAAGCTGGGAAGACCGTTCGGAATCGGCTTCGGAAATTATTGAAAAGCTGGAAGAGAAAGCCAAGAACATTCCGGGAGCCAATATCGAATTCTTCCAGCCGCCGTCTATTCCGGGTTATGGTGCTGCCGGAGGTTTTGAGCTCCGTCTGCTGGATAAGGCAGGAAGCGGTGACTACCAGAAAATGGAAAAGGTAAGCAATGAATTTGTGAACGAACTGAAAAAACGTCCGGAACTGGGCTCTGCTTTCACATTCTATTCGGCAAGCTTCCCGCAGTACATGCTGAAGATCGATAACGATCTGGCTGAACAGAAGGGTGTTACGATAGAAAAGGCAATGGACAACCTTTCCACACTGATCGGTTCCAATTATGAGACCAGCTTCATCCGTTTTGACAGGCCTTATAAAGTAATTGTGCAGGCCGGCCCTCAGTACCGTGCCCTGCCAACGGATCTGCTGAAGCTTTATGTAAAGAATGATAAGGATGAAATGGTTCCGTACTCGGATTTCATGCACCTTGAAAAAGTATACGGTTTATCTGAGATTACCCGGCACAACATGTACAATTCTGCAGAGGTAAGCGGTACACCGGCTCCTGGATACAGCTCCGGGCAGGCGATTGCAGCCATTAAGGAAGTAGCGGACAAAACACTTCCGAGAGGTTTCGGGATCGACTGGGCCGGAATCTCAAAAGATGAGGTCAGCCGTGGAAATGAAGCCATCTTCATCTTCCTGGTGTGTCTGGGATTTGTTTACCTGATCCTGGCGGCTCAGTACGAAAGCTTTATCCTGCCGTTACCGGTAATCCTGTCACTGCCGACCGGTATTTTCGGGGCATTCCTGTGCCTGAAATTATTAGGACTGGAAAATAACATCTATGCTCAGGTAGCCATGGTTATGCTGATCGGCCTTTTGGGTAAAAATGCTGTATTGATTGTGGAATTCGCTGTCCAGAAGAAAGCGGAAGAAGGAATTCCGGTAGCGCAGGCAGCAATTGAGGGTGCCGCCATCCGTTTCCGGCCGATCCTGATGACTTCATTTGCCTTTATCGCCGGATTGATTCCGCTGGTGCTGGCTACAGGACCCGGAGCGATCGGTAACCGTACCATTGGTACCGCAGCAGCAGGAGGAATGCTTCTCGGAACTGTTTTCGGGTTGATGATCATTCCGGGACTCTACTACATCTTCGGAACCATCGCTGAAAAATCAAAGCTGGCGAGGTATGAAGAAGAAAACCCTTTAACCGAACAAACTGAACCGTACCAACACGATGACAAACATGAAGATTTATAATAAATATATAGCTGCCATTGCCTTATCGCTTGTTTTAACAGGCTGTAAGGCGCCGATGGCGACCGTTGTAAAAGATGAGGTGAAGGAAAACGTACCTCAGAATTTTAACCAGGAAGATCAGGGCGATGCCACTGTCAACAGCGGAACGACTCCGTGGAGGCAGTTTTTCACCGATCCGAACCTGGTAGCGCTGATTGAGACTTCACTTAAAAACAATCAGGAACTCCTGATTACGCTGCAGGAAATTGAGATCGCCAAAAGCGGCGTCCTGGCTAAAAAAGGAAGACTGACCCCTACCGTATCTGCCGGAGGCGGAGCGGGAGTAAGAAAAGCCGGGCGATACACCAGTGAGGGAGCCGGTGATGCGACCACTGATATCGAACCCGGTACTGCAATTCCTGATCCGCTGTTGAATTTCGGAGGCGGCTTGACCGCCAATTGGGAAATCGATATCTGGAAAAAGCTAAGGACGGAAAAAGAATCGGCAGTGGCGCATTACCTGTCTACGGTGGAAGGGAAAAACTTTGTGCTTTCCAACCTGATCGAGGAAGTGGCGGATAATTATTACGAACTGCTTGCCCTGGATAACCAGCTGGACATTATCCAGCAGTACATCAAACTTCAGCAGAGGGCACTCGAGATTTCAAAAATCCAGAAAGAGGCTGCTGCAGCTACCGAACTTGCCGTGAAAAAGTTTGAGGCGGAACTGGCCAAGTCGAAGGCTACCGAGTATACCATCCGGCAGGAAATTACAGAAAAGGAAAATGAAATCAATGCCCTGTGCGGACGTTTTCCACAGCCGATTGTAAGAACAAAAGAGAGCTTCATGTCAACCATGCCGCAAACCATTTCTACCGGAATCCCTTCCCAGCTGCTGGCGAACCGTCCGGACATCAAGCAGGCGGAACTGGAGCTGAAATCTGCAAAACTGGATGTGGAAGCAGCAAGGAAAGAATTCTACCCTTCACTGGAGATTTCAGCTACGCTTGGACTGGAAGCTTTTAAACCTTCCTATCTGGTGAAATTGCCGGAATCTGTGGCGGCAAGCCTGGCCGGTGAACTGGCGGGCCCGCTGATCAATAAAAGTGCGATCAAAGCCAATTTCCAGACTGCAGATGCCAAACAGATCCAGGCACTGTATGAATATGATAAAACGATTCTGAATGCCTATCTCGATGTGGCGAACCTGATGTCGAAAATAAAGAATATCGACCAGTATTACCAGCTGAAATCACAGGAGACCAAGTCATTAGAACAATCAATCGATATTGCGAACCAGCTGTTCCGGAATTCAAGAGCAGACTACCTGGAGGTTCTTCTGAACCAGAGGGATGCCCTGGACGCCAAGATGGAACTGGTGGAAGCAAAACAAAAACAGCTGAGCACAGTTGTTGATATTTATAAGAGCTTAGGCGGAGGCTGGAAGTGATTATAAATCCTTAATGTTTTAAAAAGAAAAGAGGCTTTCCCTACGGATAGTCTCTTTTCGATTAAAACTGAAAACTTTAATAAAGCGGGCTCTTGACAAACCCTTCTCAATGCACCTGCATGAAATGTAATCATGTCATCTGGTTTCCGGATGGTTATAAGTCGGTAAGGTTGTTAGTTTTTTAGTTGCACTAATTCTGAAGAACCCTCTTTTCTGATGGTTTGCCATTATCAGAAATCGGACGATTCATCATCGAATCCATGTTTTTTTTCGGTTGTTAGTTTTTACCCTCTCGCTAGTCGTTTTTTTGCATTTGATATCTTATTATTGTTTCCTGCCGGTTTCCGCTTCCTGATGATTTCTTGTAGATAAAATCTGTTCTGCTGAATCCTGAGTCCAAAATTATCACCTTAGGTTGGGATATAAAAATGGTTGTTGTCTCTATTTATAAATCAAGACGTCCTAATTCAGGAATCAGGCGGATTTAATAGATTGATAGTCAGTCTGTATTTTTGTAAAATAGAAATAATTCGATTCTCGTTATTAATTCATAATTCCTTGACAAAACCCGCTGTATTTTGTGTAATTTTGGCGTCTATTAGTAATAGAATAATCATAGAGGTGGTTAAAAATCTATTTTTTGTATTTTTTACAGGATGTTTTGTACTGCTTTCTGCCCAGCAGACTTCCGGCGGATATTTTCAGCTGCGGGAAAAGTATGAGAATTTTGAGGAAAACGATGTCCGTGCATTTCCTTTCATCCAGCCCTATATCGAAAAGGCAAAGAAGGAGAAAAATTATGAAAAACTGGTTCAGGGATATAAGGACGGGGTTTTTTATTCTTCTGAAAATGCCCAGAAACTGAAGTATGCAGACAGCACGGTTTGGGCCGCCAATTTCTCCCGGGATAAAGACCTGCTGATTATTGCCCATATCGAAAAAGGCGTTGTCTATTATTATCATTATAAAAAGTATCAGCTTGCCCTTAACGAGTATCTTGAAGCTTACGAATATTCCAAAAGTACCCGCAATGAATACCTGAAATACCAGAATCTTTACCACATTGGGGTCGTGAAGAGCTATCTGGGATATTACGAAGAGGCTTCGGAACTTTTTGACCGCTGCATTTCCTATTACCGGCAGAAATCCCGTAGCAATCTCCTTCCCAATGAGATCTACAACAACAAGGTAGGGTATCTTAACAGCCTTCACCAGATGATCATCTGTTACCGCCATCTGAAAAAGTACAAAGAGGCTGATTCAGCGGTAGCGATCGGATTGTCTGAAACCGGTACAGACCGGCAGTATACCCAGGAAAAGGGGTATTTTCTTCTTTCCAAAGGTATTTCCGAATACCGGAATCACCATTATCAGCCGGCCCTGATTTACCTGAACCAGTCTTTGGTTTCCATGAAAAACAGCAGGGATTTTGCGCGGCTTTCCGTGAACTATTTCTATATCGGAAAAACCTACAGGGAACTGGAGGACAGCAAAGCTTCCATCAACTACTTTAAAAAGATAGACTCGATATTCAACCGCTACCAGTTTATTCTTCCCGAACTAAGGGAAAACTATGAAATCCTGATCGATTACAGCAAAAAGCATAAGGACCAGACCCGGCAGCTGTACTATACCAGCCAGCTTTTAAAGGCAGACAGCATCATGTCCAGGGATTTCAGTTATCTTTCGCCCAAGATCCACAAGGATTATGATACCAAGACTTTGCTGGATGAAAAAAATAAGCTCCAGAAAATCAATTATCTGGTCACCGTTATCATTATCGTTCTTATCATCTGGGCAATCGGGCTCGTTATTCTCTTTGCAAAAAGGCATAAGAAAGCCAAAGAGATCAAGCAGAAGTATGTCTTTCTGGAGGAAAAATTTAAGAACAACAGGGAAGAGGAACCCGAAATCTTACCGCAGTCAGTTCCGGTGGAAGAGAGGCGGGCGGTATTGCACGAAAGCAAAGTAGAGGAACTTCTGGCCAAACTAAAGGATTTTGAAGATAAAAAAGATTTTACCCAGAAAGGCCTTACCATCGGTAAGCTGGCCGCACAGCTGGGGACCAACTCCAATTATCTCTCGCAGGTCATCAATGAATACAAAGGAGTCAATTTCAACAAATACCTGAGCCAGCTCCGCATACATTATATCACGACCCTGCTTTTCGAGAACAGGAAATACCTTCTGTACAACATCGAGACCCTGGCCAAAGAATGCGGCATCGCCTCCCGTCAGAACTTCTCCGATCTTTTTTATGAGATCAACGGCATCCGCCCTACGGATTTTATTAAAAACCGGATGCAGGAACTGGAAGAGAAGGAGTGATATAAGAATCATATAAGAATCATATGGTCCTCATCCTATTCTTCATTAATGGGAAATATAGATAATGCCAGAGATATATTATTAGAAACAGTATGATTTCTTTAATCCATGGATCTTATCTGCACCAGATCTGATTTCAGCTATAAGAAAATCTTCACATTAATTTCAAAAATAAAATAACACGACGAGTTTTGTCGCTTTACGGAAATATATTTGCTGCAACCTCTTAGAAGCAGATATAATACCACAGTAAGGTGATAAATTTCATATTTCGTTATTGTTTAATTCTTGTTGGGGTGACCTAAAAGAGATATATTTGCAAAAATTTTTAACACTTTTTAACTTTTATGAGAACGAAATTACTT
This sequence comes from uncultured Chryseobacterium sp., assembly GCF_913776365.1. Classification (GTDB taxonomy): domain Bacteria; phylum Bacteroidota; class Bacteroidia; order Flavobacteriales; family Weeksellaceae; genus Chryseobacterium. The sequence continues at coordinate 17,384 of NZ_CAJYMO010000083.1, forward strand.
CCGTTGGCTTTAATCTTATCGTCATTTGTGATAGCACAATCTTGGGGTTTGACTGGAAATTCAGGAATAAATCCTGCAACAAATTTTATTGGAACATCTGATAATCAACCTTTACTTTTTAAAACAAATAATACAGAAAGATTTAAGATTTTTTCAGATGCTTCTGCTGTTTCTATAGGAAATCCCAGTGCTCCTGGTGCCTATTTAGAAATGGCAAGTGTACCATGTAACGGCTGTTTTTCAAATTGGGCTGCTATAGATGATTTTGTAATTAGAGGACGAAGAACTAAAAATTTAGAATTTTCTATGCCTAATAATAATTCTGTTGATCCTAATTCAGATGTAAGTACACCAAATTCTTCAGGAATTACAAGAATTAAATTTACTGATGCAGTCCATAACAATATTCTTGTCGTTAATAATATGGGGAAAGTAACAGTAGGAACAGATCAATATGATAATGATCCAGGTTATATTTTTTATGTGAGAAAAGGGATTAAGGCTGAACAGATCAAAGTAGAGAACCCGGCAGCCAATGGCTGGGCAGATTATGTCTTTAAAAAAGAATATAAGCTCAGAACGTTGGAAGAGGTAGAGAAGCATATTCAGGAGAAAGGGCACCTGCCCAATATTCCTTCTGCCGGCGAAGTGGAAAAAGAAGGGATCAATCTGGGGGAAATGGATGCCAGGCTTCTGGAAAAGATTGAAGAATTAACATTGTATTCGATTGAACAGAACAAGCAGATCAGACAGCTGCAGGAGGAAAACAAAGTTCTGAAACTGCAGTCAGAAGAGATCAGCGAGCTTAAAAGAAAGGTTCAGGAAATACTGTCATTAAAATCTAGATAACCATGAAGCGAAAATTACTATCGGCCTTATCTATATTCATTGGATTTTTAGGCTTTTCACAAACGGAAGTCTACTTTAAGTATGATGAAGCGGGAAACCAACGATACAGAGGTACAAACTCTGCTGCCAGGCAAAAGACGGATGAAACGAAAAAAACAGAAGAAACGAAAACGGTTGCTTCTGTACAGCAGATGCCTGCTTTGGATGAGAAATCTTTTTTCAAGCAGATCAGGATGTACCCGGTTCCGGTAAACGATTATCTGACGCTTGACTGGACGGAAGAAGTGGACGGGCTTATTGAATCCGTTTCGCTTTACCAGCATAGTACCGTCCACTGGAAATTTCAGCAGCAGAACATTCCAGGCCTGAACAGGAAACTGAAGATCAACATGACCGGCTTCGATTGGGGAGTCTACGTGATCCGTTTTACCTTAAAGGACGGAAGGGTCTTCAGTAAAAACATTACCAAAAGATAAAACTTTTAACTATATATTATTAATAGCAATGAGAATGAAATTATTTTCATCATTTATACTGTCTTTGTGTACAGTCATGGGCTTTTCCCAGACCATCCTGTACCAGGCAGAAAGTACGAGCCGGACAGTCCAGGATCCGCAGACGGTGATCCTTACTCCGGGATTTCACGCTACAAGCAGTATATCGAATCCTTTTGTGGCCAAGATCGGTCCTTCCACAGACAACCCGGGCGGTGGGCCTGCGGATTCCAATGCCGGAGCTAGTAATCCTTATGGAACTACTGAGACTGCCAATACAAAGTTTCATGATACGAAAGGGAATATTGAGGTTGATGGATCAGGTCAATTGAAATTTACCTTACCCCTTACATTGCCGGCAGGCGTGAAAAATATTGCTCCTGAAGTGAATTTAGTGTATAACAGCAGTGCCGGAAACGGGATTGCCGGATATGGCTGGAATATTTCTGGGATAAATTCCATTGTAAGAACCGGAAAAAATATAGAAAAAGACGGGGAAACCAAAGGGGTACAGTTCGATTACTCGGACTATTACAGTTTTAATGGCCAAAGATTAATACTGAAGTCGGGAGAATATGGCAAGGATGGAGCTGAATATGTAACGGAAAAATATTCGAATATCAAAATCAGGTCGATCGGTTCGGAGACTGCCGGACAGGCCTTTCAAGGACCAGAATATTGGGAAGTTACCTTTGAAGATGGATCTAGGGCTCTGTATGGTAGTAATTTAGATGCAAGAACGTCTTTGGAATTCAATATCACTGAATGGCAGGATCCACAGGGAAATTACATTTCTTATTCATATGCACAGGAAGAAGGTGTCAGTAAGATCTATTTTATAAAATGGGGTGGAAATAAAATTTTAAACAAGCCTCACTTTAATACGGTCCTTTTTGATTACAATGTTGATAGGAACTTAAAAGAACAGTCTTATATACGGGGATTAAAATATACGCAAAAAAGACTTTTGTCAGAAATTAAGGTGTTTTCAAGCAGCACCATATATAATAATGCTCCATTCAGAAAATATACGATAGAATATACTAATAATGGTACTAATTATCAATTTGTTAATAAGATAACAGAGTATAATGCAGACGGCCAGCCGGCTAATCCTATTACCATAGATTATCCTCCTATGGTAAACTCTTCTTATGCAGAGTATCCCACAGACCCTGACCCCTTTGACCAAGTAAAATTGACAGGAGATTTTAACGGCGATTCTTATCTGGATTTTTTAATGAATGACGGAACGGTTAAGTTAGGAGCATTTAATGAAAATTTTTCCAGTATTGCTACAGGTAAAATTTTTGCGAACAATGCCAAAGTAGTTAGTTCCCTACTGGATGAAGACGGAGAAGTTTATAATGGTAATGGTATTGTTGAATATAAAAATGATAGGATCCTAGGATATATTTTAAGAAATAATACCTTTGTGAAAGTATTCGATAGAGCTTTATCACTAGGCTCTACAGATGATATTACGAGTTTAAATGTTGGAGATTTCAATGGGGACGGTATGCCCGATCTGTTCGTTGATGATGGTGAACAAGGCCCATATAATCAAAGAGCTATCGTAGATCTTAAATATCCGAGTACAGGATTCAGCTATATTACTTCATCAATTAATGAAAATTCATATACAGATCAGAAATATATGGATATTGATGGTGATGGAAAAGTAGAAATTATTAATGTAGAAGGTTCTCAATATACGGTTTTTGAGTTTGTAAAAGTCAGTGCCAACCAGTATGAGAAAAAGATACGGTTTTCAGGGAATCTCCTCGAAACGAAAGATGCTGAATTTCCGGTATTATATGGAGATTTCAATGGTGACGGCAATGTTGATTTTGCTATTCCGATTACCGATTACGCTGTGGGAAAACCGGATGACTGGAGATTTTACATGGGGACAGGAAAAGGATTTCTCCCCTTCCTGAAGAAAGAATTCTTTACCTATCGCAAGTATCAGAAAGAAATGAACGGCAATTATGCAAAGTTTGCCAAACAATATTTCTTCTCCGTTACGGATATGAACAGAGATGGAAAATCCGATATTGTCCAGGTATTCTCATACAATCAGGTAAATCCATACAATGCCTCAGGATATAGGGACTTCGGGTATATTGTTAGTGCTAAAATGGCAAATGGATCAGAAATTAACGGAACGCCGAATTTCACACCGAACTGGTCTTTCCAAAGTCCTGTATACGGTACGCCGGATATTACGGATCTTACGTTATTTGCTCCTCTCACAAGTGCAATAAAATCCGGAAATAATTATTATAACGTCTTTTTATACTGGAAGCAGTTCGTAAAAAAAATAAAGGGGCCGACTTCAGTTTTCGAATTAGCGAAAATAGCTTCGATCAAACAGGGCGGAGTTACCACTCTGATAAAGTACCAGGAGGTTGTACCGGATAACGGCACTAATCCGGGTTTTTACAAAAAAGTAAAAAAAGAAATTTATCCTTATTATGCTCTCAGCAGGGCAGACCAGGTATATGCTGTTTCACAGCTTGAGCAGGAAAACCGTAAACAGGATTTCAGGTACAGGAGCATGACCGGGCATATGCGTGGAAAAGGAATGATGGGTTACCTTCAGGCTGCCCGTTCCTCCTGGTATGCGGATGGTTTTGAAAATACTAAAATCTGGAACGGCGTTGAACTGGATCCGTTACAGGAAGGGGTACCTGTTAAAGAATGGTCAATCAGAACAAATAATGAAAACCAAGTATTCCCGGCAGATATTTCTGAAAACAATACACAATTACTAAGTTTTAAATCCACTATCTATCAAATTGATAAATTAGTTAATGGACAAGTGGTATCCATGGTTAGTGATGCGGATAAACCAAAAGCAGTCATTGCAATTCTTCCTAAGATTGTTAGGATAAAAGATTTTTTAACAAATACAGTTACCACAAACACGGTTGATTACGGAGAATACTATTTGCCTGAAGAAAGTGTATCCAATATTAATGACGGTTATGCTACCACCGTGTCAAATTTTGGGTATATTCATAATCCAGCGGGAGTGGGAGCAGACTATTACATCGGCCGGCCACAGGTTAAAAATGATGTCATCGATGCATACTCGGATTCCCAATCGGTTAGGGAGGAATATACTTATGAAAATAATCTTTTAAAAACCCTTACAAAATGGAACCGGGATAATTCTGACTATCTGCGCGAAACATATGACTATGACGGGTTTGGAAATAAGATCCAGACTGTTATCAGCAATGGAATGGATGCTCAGACAGAGACTTCCAAGGCAGGATATGATTCTAAAGGAAGATTTGTTGAAAAAGCCATTGATAATCTGGGGCTTGTAAATAATTATACTTACAATGACCTGGGGCAAGTGCTTACCAACATTAGCCCTTTAGGAAATAACATCATCAACACCTATGATGCATGGAATAAAATAATAAAGTCCAAAAGCAATCTGGAAGGAACTACCACGTATACTTACCAGATTGATGATAATTATAACACTTTTGTTACGGCATATGATCCGGACGGTGATATTTCAAAAAAATATACCAACAAATTAAACCAGGATTATAAAACGTCAACAAAAGCTTTCGGACAGGGGAAGTTTGTCTCCAAAGAAGCACAATATGATCTGTTAGGAAGAAAGGTTCAGGAATCAGAAGCCTATTTTGAAGGTCAATCAGCCAGCCAGTGGAACACTACCGTTTATGATGATACGGTATTTCCGGCTAAAGTGACTTCTTCCTTATTCAGTGGCAAGCAGCTGGAAACTTCTATTAACGGAAATGTTACCACCATAAAGGAAACCAATCCTGCAGATTACGGAAGAATAAAAACCCAGACGGTTGACGCATTG
>NZ_CAJYMO010000084.1 GCF_913776365.1 uncultured Chryseobacterium sp.
GGTTTTTGCTAATAATTCAATCTAAAAAATCTAAATTTGCAACTATGCAAAAAATCCTTATTGTAGAAGACGAAAAAGCTATTTCAGGAGTACTCCACAGTATTCTTTCCGATGAACTTACCGAATACGAATTTATTATCGCCGAAGACGGCCTTGAAGGCTATAAACAGATAGAAAAAGAAGACTTTGCTTTGGTGATTTCCGATATCAAGATGCCTAAACTTTCAGGGACCGAGCTGCTGAAACAGAGCCTTGCCCTGAAGCCGGAATCCACTTTTATCATGATCTCCGGACACGCAGACATTGATTCCGCAGTTTCCTGCCTGAGAGACGGTGCCTATGACTTCATCTCCAAACCTATCGATATCAACCGTTTGATCACCAGCGTAAAAAATGCACTGGCTAAAGAAACGCTGAAAAAAGAGAATAAAAACCTTCAGACCGAAAATAAGACGCTGAAGAAAAAGGTAAGCAAGAAATACCAGATGATCGGGGAATCTGCCGGATTGAAAAAAATCCAGGATATGATTGAGAAGGTAGCCGCTTCCGATGCAAGGGTTTTGATTACTGGGCCTAACGGAGCCGGAAAAGAACTAGTGGCCCATGCCATCCACAATCAGAGCGACCGTGCCAGGGGACCGATGGTAGAAGTAAACTGTGCCGCCATTCCTTCAGAATTGATCGAATCCGAACTTTTCGGTCATGTGAAAGGGTCTTTTACAGGCGCCATCAAAGACAAGCAGGGAAAATTCGAGCAGGCCAACGGCGGTACGATCTTCCTGGACGAAATTGGTGATATGAGCCTTATCGCCCAGGCGAAAGTACTGAGAGCCCTGCAGGAAAGCAAAGTTTCCCCGGTAGGAAGCGATAAGGAAATTAAAGTGGATGTACGCGTGCTGGCGGCAACCAACAAAAATATGCAGAAGGAAATCGAAGCGGGAAGATTCCGTGAAGACCTTTACCACAGATTGTCTGTGATTGAGATCTATGTTCCTTCTCTTGACGAGAGAAAAGAAGACATCCGCCTGCTGGTTGAGCATTTCTCAGGAATGATTTCCGATGAACACGGAACCGCCCTGAAAAAGTTTGACGACAAAGCGATCGAAGCTTTGAAAAGCCTGTCATGGACCGGGAATATCAGGGAGCTGAGAAACGTAGTGGAAAGATTGATCATCCTGGGAGGAAACACGGTTTCCGCCGATGATGTTGCAAGTTTCGTAAGGAAATAAATCTCCATTCCTTTAAGATAAAACATTGCAGTATCATCCGGTACTGCAATTTTTTTATTGCCGCCTGATGAATGTCCCTAAAGAGTATACGGTACATTCCGAAAAACAGATGATTGAAAGTGCCCGTACCAGGATACGCTGCAATCAGCAAAAACAATCCATGAACCATAAACGATTATGAACTTTTTAAATAAAAACTATACCAAAGAATGCCTCACCCTTGCCCTGCCCGTCATGCTGACCCAAGTTGGACAGGTCTCCGTGAACCTTTTTGACAACATCATTGTCGGGCAGCTGCTCGGGGCCGACGCCCTGGCCTCCGTTTCCCTGGGCAATGCCGTATTTTTCTCCATGTTTGTCCTGGCGCTGGGATTTTCTTTTGCCATTCCGCCACTGGTCTCGGAAGCGCACTCGAGGCATGACCACAGCACGATCAACTCGGTTTTCAGCCACGGATTTGTGATCAATATGACCGTCGGGATCATCCTGATGGGGATTCTCCTGCTGGCCATGCCGCTGCTGTACCATTCGGGGCAGCCGGAAAAGATCATCCCGGATACAGTGGATTTCCTGACGATTATGGCCATCAGCATTGTCCCGTTCATGGCTTTTCAGACGTTGCGGGAAGTTTCGGAAGGACTGTCCTACACCATCGGAGTGACCAAAGCGACCATCATTGCCAATATCATCAACATCGTCCTCAACTACATCTTTATCAAAGGCCTTTTCGGCTTTCCCCCAATGGGCGTAAAAGGTTCTGCCCTTGCCGGACTGATTGCCAGGATCTTCATGGTGGTCTTTCTTTACGTTGTCCTGCTGAAAGAACACAAGACCAGACGCTACATCAGGGACTTTTCACTGAAGATCGAAGCTTTTTCCCGTAACATGTTCGATAAAATGATCAGGCTAGGGCTTCCTACGGCATTGCAGATGTTCTTTGAGGTGACCGCTTTTGCCGGAGCCGCTTTCATCTGCGGTCTGATCTCCGCACATGATATCGCCTCGCACCAGATTGCCCTCAGCATGGCTTCCTTTACCTTCAACCTGTGCATCGGTTTCAGCGTGGCCTCTACCGTGATGATCGGCAGGAAACTGGGCGAACAGAATTATGTGGAGCTGAGGAAAGTGGGCATCAACAACCTGAAGATCGCTTTCATTTTCATGTGCATCTGCGGTGTTGCCTTTATCCTCGGACGGCACATCCTGCCTGCTTTTTTCACCAAAAGCGAAGAGACGGAGGTAATTGCCCTGGCTTCAAAACTCATGATCATAGCTGCCCTGTTCCAGCTTTCAGACGGAATTCAGGTAACGGCACTGGGATCACTACGGGGAATCCAGGATGTGAAAATACCGTCCGTCTATACTTTTGTGGCCTACTGGATCATCACTGTCCCGCTGGGGTATTTTCTTTGCGTAACACTTAAGATGGGTGCTTTCGGGATGTGGATCGCCCTGGGGCTGGGACTTACCATTTCGGCAGTGATGCTCGTGAAAAGATTCCTGAACATGTCCGGGCGGAAAATCAGGCAGAATGCAGGCAGCTGATGCCGGCTGGCTTCTGGCTTCCAGCGGCTGGCGTTTGGCAGTTGGCTTTTAGTGTTTGGCTTTTGGCTTTTGCCATTTGGCCGGAAAAGTACTTACATTGGTCTATCCGTATTTACATCAGATATAAAGGCAGTCCCTGAAGGCTGCTTTTGTGTTTACAAAGCCCCCCGATGTGCTTACAGCAGCCATTACGGTGAATGATCAGGAGCTTCTTCCGGCTATCCACTCTTACTCCTCGCGCCATTGCTTTTCCCTGCGCCTGCTGTGGGGTAACCGTTTCTATCCGGGCTAGGGCGGCAGACTTTATTTTCAACTGAGGGTACCGTCAATGGTCAATCCGCTGCGCTGGTCAATGGTCAATTGCTAACCTCAGCCTGTAATTCACCGCTGGCGCAAGCTTCCAAGCTTGTGCCCACCAGACAGACAGCCTCAAATTCCACGTCTGCCTTTTTTCAATGGTCAATCC
>NZ_CAJYMO010000085.1 GCF_913776365.1 uncultured Chryseobacterium sp.
AGTTCATTAACGAAAGAAATGTTGACGTCCCGCTGAGCGTTTTCAATTGCTTTGGATGCCTCTGCCACTCTGATGCTGGATGCCTTATGGGTGCCTGCCGTAATTATTTTCCGGTACAGATCATCCACTTCCTGTGCGATCCCGGCGGTGGATCCTGAAGTAACCTTCATAACACTGGTCAGCGTATTCACTTTATCCCCCGGATTGATTCTTTCAGGAGAATATCCGATGAAAAAGTCTTCATTGAATTTCAATCCCGAATGTTTCTCCAGAACCGGGACACATTCTTCTTCTGTGCAGCCCGGGAAAACAGTAGATTCAAATATAACGATGTCGCCTTTCTTTATGATTTCTCCCAGCATCTTTGATGCATTGAGCAGCGGATTAAGGTCAGGAGCATTGTACTTATCTATAGGCGTAGGCACGGTTACGATAAAAACATTGCAGCCGGCAATTTCGCGGATGTCGCTTGTGGCCCTGTAACCGGCAGTTCCGCCGGATTCGTTGTAACGCTTCAGGTTTTCTTTAAGTTTATCGATATCAGCTTCCATGGTCATATCAAGACCTCCGTTAAGCTCATTAATTCTTTCCGTATTAATATCAAAACCCAATACCGGATAATGATGCGCAAATTCCAACGACAGAGGCAGCCCTACGTAACCTTGTCCGATAACAGCTATACTATATAATTTCATTACTTTGTGATTTTATCAAATGGATGATTTAATTACAATCTGCTATTGATAATCAATCATTTTTTTATTTCCTGTTAAATAAGCTTACCACAACGGCAATGGCAGTTACACCAATCGAAATGGCAGTCAGATAGAGCCCGGTATTAGGGTTTTGCCTTGCTGTTATTTCTTTTGCTTTATTTGACTGAACAATGACAGCATCGCCCTGCTTCAGGTAATAGAACGGCGAGTTGATCAGATTGGCATCCTGCAGGTTGACTTTCCCGTGGGTAATCTTCCCGTCTTCGGTCCGTATCACCAGCACATCATCTCTTTTCCCATACATGGTGGCATCTCCTGCAAGTCCCAGTGCATTGAGTATGGTAGCCTGTCCGTTTGCTACGATATAATCACCCTGCCGGTTTACTTCTCCGAGTACGGTGATCTTAAAATTGGCAAGTCTGATATTGACGGTTGGATTAATGACATACTGCCTTACTTTGTCCCTGATCTCAGTTTTAAGATCCACTAAAGTTTTACCTGTCGTACTGAGCTTTCCGATAACCGGAAAATCAATATCCCCGTTGCTGTCTACAATATAGGTAGGTCCTGAGATGACGGTTGCGCCCTGATTAGGCATATTGCCTCCTGCATTGGCATTGGTCTGGATAATATCAGAAGAAGAATAATTTTGATTGAAAGGTTTTACCACATCCATATCCTTTGCGGTGATCAGGATCACCAGCTGATCTCCCGTCTGTATCGTGTTGCCTGAATTTTTTGCGGAAGCTTCGATAGCCACCTGCTCAATATTCTGCATATAATTCAAGTCATTCTGGGCATTATCCTTAATCTTGCATGATACCAACAGGAGTATAGAACACAGTCCTACTATTCTACTTTTCATATTTTAAAAATTGTACAAATATACATTTTATATTTTCTATTTATCCAAAACCTCGTAAACGGAATTGTTGCTTTTAAATTCCGGGACAATGATTTTCAGAATTTTTACGACTTCAACTTTATCCCTGCTCAGAGAAGCTTTGGTAATCATGTTAACTAAGGAATCAATTTCGGAGAAGACCATGATAGGATCCTTGGATATCATAATCTTTTCATTGTGGGTAGGCAGTGTTTTGGCATCATCACTCAGAAGCTCTTCGTATAGCTTTTCACCCGGCCGTAAACCGGTATAGATGATTTTGATGTCAATATTCGGTTCAAATCCGGATAATTTAATCATCCTTCTGGCCAGATCCAAAATTTTCACCGGTTCTCCCATATCAAATACAAAGATCTCACCGCCATGTCCCATAGTACCGGCCTGAAGCACCAGTTCACACGCTTCAGGAATTGTCATAAAATATCTGACGATGTCCGGATGCGTAATCGTTACCGGCCCGCCCGCTTCAATCTGCTTTTTAAAATGCGGGATTACCGAACCGTTTGAACCCAGTACATTTCCGAATCTGGTGGTAATAAATTTGGTAACATTTCCCTCTACGTTTTGTAATGACTGTACAAAAAGTTCTGCCGCTCTTTTTGAAGCTCCCATCACGTTCGTTGGATTCACAGCTTTATCTGTTGAAACCATGACAAATCTGTTCACCCTGTATTTGCTGGATAAGGTGGCTATTATTTTTGAACCCAGTACATTCACCAGGATTCCTTCATGCGGGTTTTCTTCAACCAGGGGCACATGTTTGTAAGCCGCTGCATGGTAAACCATAGAGAAACTATAAGCCTGAAACAACGGCTCTACCCTACGCTGGTTAGAAACATCCGCCAAAACGAATTTGAACCGTATGTGAGGAAATTTATCCTTCATTTCCAGTTCGATGTCATATAAAGGAGTTTCCGCCTGATCCAGTACAACGATTAAAGCAGGATTAAATTGTGCTACCTGGCGCACAATTTCGCTGCCGATAGAGCCGGCCCCTCCCGTAACCAGTATATTTTTATTGAAATGCCTGCTTTTAACTTCTTCGTTTTCTATTTTAATAGGCTTCCTATTAAGCAGGTCTTCAATCTGCAGTGTTCTGATAGATCCTCCGAGATCACTGTCCCTAAGCTTTTGTACGGACGGCGCTTTGAATATATTAAGATCTTTTTCCAGGAATAAATTCACCCAGGAATTCATTTCGTCTTTGGACATCATTTCCTTGATGACAATAACACCATCGATCAGAAGTTCTTCCTTTGCGTGTTGCTCAATCCTGTCTTTGGAAAAAATGGGTTTTCCTAAAAGAGACGCCCGTTTGGAATCGGTTCTCTGGGTCAGAAAACCTACTACATGATACGGAAGACTGGGATTATCCAGAATGGCCCTGGCAATGGCAATAGATTGTTCATCAATCCCCAAAACAACGATTCTCTTTTTCAGCGTGCTTCTTCTGTATTCTCTTACAATATGGAAAAACTCTTTTACATACAACCTGAAAAGAAACAATCCCATGAAGGAGATAATAAAATAAAGGATAAGATAGGCCGTAAGGATAAATTTCCCTCCTGTCGTCCAGAAATAAATGATATTAATGGTGCCGATGACAAACGCCGTGCAGAAACAGGAGACCATCAGCTTGAAAAGATCTATAAAAGTGGAATGCCTGATAATCCCGGCATACGTTTTAAAAACATACATAAAGAAAACATTCGTCAGGATAATACCACCCAAGACAACAGTTTGGTCTTCGTGATAGATAAAATCCTTCTGTGTGATCTTCTCAATAATATAGGTTGAAATAAAAAGAGAGATCCATAGAATAATAATATCGATTGCCAAGATGATCCATCTGGGCAGGTATCTTACATCTGAGAGACTGACAACATTATCTCCTGCGAAAATTTTTTTCCTAAGAGATCCGTACATTGTCTTTATTTGTATTCATATATTAATTGTATAAACCCGGACTATCCGACATAATAATCCCGTGGTATTCATGCAAAATTAAAATAAAATTTCATCAGTACTTCAAATTTACAGATAATTTTTATGCCATGTCCACTATTTAAAATGATGACGTCTTTTAAAGCGTTTAAGATCAAACCTTTCTCAGAAACAATATTTTAAAAACAGAATAAAGGATGCTGAGTGTCATTTTATCGTTAAGGAAAATAAAATCCTTCAATAATTCTCCACTTTCTTTATATTATCACCAAGTACAGATATTTATACCGTAAGACATCTGTAAGGGGCACCCGGATATCATTACATTTCACCAAAAGCTTCGTTTATCTGGTCGTATTCAAATCCGCGGCCCATCAGGTATTTTATGGTTTTCGCCTTTTTCTGGTATTCCTGTCCGTTCTGTTTCGAATAATAGTCAGTGTAGATTTTCCGGATCATGTTTTCATAGTCATCTTCATAAATTTCATCAAAGCATTTGCTGATGAGTTTTTCCGAAATCTGCTTCTGCTTCAGGTTCATTCTGATCTTATTCCGTCCCCAGTGCTTAATGTAGAATTTCCCGCGGATGTAGCTTCTTGTAAACCGTTCTTCATTCAGGTAGTTTTCTTTCATCAGATAGAGCAGGATTTCTTCTTTGGCTTCATCAATCAGGAGGAATTCTCTCATCTTCTGTTCTACCTCAGCATGGCAGCGGTCCTGGTAAACGCAGTAGTTCACCAGTTTCTGCTTAATTTCCTCAAAGGTATACGATTTCTTTTCCATAATGATAAAAAAAGAATGGGCTTCCCGCCCATTCTTTTATATTCTATTCAGATGTATCTTAGTAGTTGAAGAGGGCTCTTCCTTCCATCAGTTCGTTCACTTTCTTTTTCACGGAAGCAATGGCTTCTTCGTTTTTGATGTTGTCAACAACTTCGGAGATCAGTCCGGCAATGGTATCCATATCGTTTTCTTTCAGGCCTCTGGTAGTAATGGCAGCCGTTCCCAGCCTTATTCCTGATGTCGTAAACGGAGACTTGTCATCGAAAGGGACCATATTTTTGTTGCAGGTAATATCTGCAAGAACCAGTGCTTTCTCAGTTTCTTTACCGTTTACGCCTTTGTTTCTGAGGTCTACCAGCATCAGGTGGTTGTCTGTCCCGCCGCTTACGATATCAAAACCTCTGTCAATCATCGCTTTGGACAAAGCCTGTGCATTGGACCGTACCTGTTTTGCATAGGTTTCAAATTTTGTATCCAGTGCTTCTCCGAAGGCAACTGCTTTTCCGGCAATCACATGCTCCAGAGGGCCACCCTGTATTCCTGGGAATACGGCTCCGTCCAGCACCTGGCTCATCATTTTGGTCTCTCCTTTCGGAGTTTTATGGCCATATGTATTTTCAAAATCTTTCCCCATCATAATCATCCCTCCTCTCGGACCTCTCAGCGTCTTATGCGTTGTCGTGGTAACGATATGGCAATGCTCGAACGGACTGTTCAGAAGGCCTTTTGCGATAAGACCTGCCGGGTGTGCGATATCTGCCCACAGCGTGGCACCGATCTCATCGGCAACTTCCCTGAATTTGGCATAATCCAGATCCCTGGAGTATGCTGAGAAACCGGCAATCAGCATCTTTGGCTTTTCTCTTAGAGCAACTTCCCTCATCTGGTCGTAATCAATCAGCCCCGTTTCCTGCTGAACCCCATAGGAAGCTACCTGGTACTGGATCCCCGAAAAATTCACTCCGGAACCATGGGTAAGGTGCCCGCCCATGGAAAGGTCCATTCCCATTACTTTATCTCCCGGCTTCATCACGGCCAGATAGACCGCAGCATTGGCCTGGGAACCGGAATGCGCCTGGACATTGACATAATCTACCCCGAAAAGCTCCTTCGCCCTGTCAATGGCTAAGGTTTCGACCTCATCTACTACTTCACATCCGCCATAATATCTTTTTCCGGGATATCCTTCCGCATATTTGTTGGTCAATACGCTTCCCACCGCCTTCATGACATTCTCAGAAACAAAATTTTCTGAGGCAATCATTTCAATACCATGGGTTTGTCTGTGTCTTTCCTTTTCAATCAGGTCGAAAATAATGTCCATTTTACTTTTTATTTTTGAAATTTTCCACTCCAAAAGTACGAAATTTCCCGCGAGATTCCAGCATCCCAAAACAATTTTGACCGGCAAAATATCCTGAACTGCTTGATGATAGGCTTTCCCGGAAAAAGCGGCACCAACCGCTTCTCAGCCTGTAATCATAAAATTCCCCGTAAAATCAATTGCGGGGAACAAAAAAATATGAATGAATGAAACTTAAAATCGTTCTTCAGAAAGTTCTCTGTTTACGATGGCTGCTGTAAAACTGCCCTGGGCAACGGCATTGGCTACCGACCTCATCAGGGTAACGTTATCCCCGCATGCAAAAATGCCTTCCCGGCTTGTTTTATGGAAACGATCGATGGCAATAAAGCCATGACCGGTTAATTCTAGGCCTGCTGCCTCACAGTTGATGTTCTGTTCAAACGGAATTTTTGTGTACAGGGCATCCAGCACAGCTTCACTGCCGTTTTTCATAAGGACTTTGCAGATCTGTCCGTTACGGTGAATGATCTCTTCGATTTCCTCTTCGATGAGATGAATTTCATTTCTACGGAACTGTTCCCGCTGTTCCTCGCTGAAATCGGGTTCTCCATTCGTAAATACTGTTAAATTCCGGGTAAGATTGAACACCAGCATTGAAATTTCGAATGCCGCTTCACCATTGCAGAGGATTCCGGTTGCCCTGTTCCTTATTTCGTAGCCATGGCAGTAAGGACAGTGAATAATGGACCTGCCCCAGCATTCTGCGAATCCCGGTATTTCAGGACAAATATCTTTCACTCCTGAAGCCAGAATGATTTTCCGGGCAGCCAGGAACTCACCGTCACCGGTTTCCACCTCAAAACCTTCCGGATGTCCGGAAATCCTTACGGCAGTTGCCTGCCTGAATTTTACCGTATCGTATTTCATGACCTGCTCTCTGGAAATCCCGGAAATTTCACCGGGTGTTTTCCCGTCCTGGGTAAGAAAATTATGTGAATACGGGGTGTGGCGGTTACAGGGTTTTCCGTTGTCAAGAACCAGTACCTCCCTTAAGGATCTGCCCAGTGACAGGGCCGCAGACATCCCGGCATAGCTTCCTCCGATAATGATGACATCCAGTGCATTTCCCATAATTCCTTATTGATGTATCACAAAGCTAAAAACAAAATTACCTGTGCGGTATGATTACAATTGTAATTTTTATCAGGAGAAAGATTAAAGGAAACAGGGAAAAGGCATTCGGTTCCATTATTTCCGGAAGCATTCAGCCTGCACAAAACCAGACAGGAAATGAACGGAAGACGGTTGGGCTGATCCGGTAATCAGGCTGTAAAATCCTGAAATTCCATTTCTTTTTCCAATATTGAAATTTTTCCCGACCAGTACCTGACTCTCTCTTGTTTATCAGGAAATTCAGTTTCATTCATCAGTCGGCATTCTGCCAGCCGGCTCCTGTATTTTTCAAGTTTTTCTTTGAGATATTCTTTATAATCGTTCTCATTTTGCGGGATATAGCCAATGCCGCTACAGCCGCAGCTGTAGAAACTTTTACCGATCCTGTAGAGGCTTTCGATGATGCTCCATTCTTTTACAGCCGTCTTTTTGGGAGCTTTGAAATCATATCCCAGATCTGCCATCAGGCTGCCGCATTCAGGACATTTTACAGAACGGTTTTCCATGCTGTCCATTGCTTCCTCAAGTCTGGCATCCTCTTTCCTGTAAAGAATGCTCTCGCTTTTGCCTGCGGAAATTCCGGTAAGTTCTTTTCTCAGCCTTGCACGGATATCGTACAGACTGCTTTGTTTAAACGATTTTCGGCACCGGAAACAGCCGTAATGGCGTTTATAGGTCTTGCCGGAATATCTGCACATAAAAATGTTTATTAAGGATTCAAATGTAATATTATTTTTTAAACGACTGAAAATTTGTCATTTCCCGTTAATCTGTAAAAAATCCCGGAAGAAAACTCCCGGGACCTCCGTCTTACAACGTATTGTTCAGTTTATTATTTTTTTGTTTTTTCCTTCAGTTCCTCTTTGTCTTTATCGGAAGGGTTCCAGACTTTAATTTCCGAATCTTTTGTGATCTGCGACCCCGGAAGCACCTGCACGTTGATGCCGTCGCTGGCCCCCAGTTTCACATACACCTTTTTAAATGTACCGTCCTTCTGCTTTGCTTCCACGAAAGGGATATCCTTCCCGTTTTTCTTTTCATACTGTACCAGGGATTCATCCAGCAGCAGCGCATTTTTCTTTGAGCTCAGCACAATTTCGCCGTTGGCAGAAAATCCGGCCCTGATGTATTCGTTATCCGGGTTATAAACATCCCCTTCTACCGGGAATTTGATGGTTCCGTTATTGTCTTTCCCTTTCGGGGCGATCATGGTCAGCTTTCCCGGGAATGTTTTGTTCTGAAGGGCTCCGATAACAATGTTCATCTCCATCCCCTGTTTCAGCTTACCGGCCTGCGCTTCATCGATTTCCCCCTGGAAAATCAACGAATTAAGATTGGCGATGGAGCAGATGGTGGTTCCGGCATTAAATGAGTTGGCTTCAATCACCTGGCTCCCCACTTTTACCGGGACTTCCAGTACGGTTCCCGATGCTTTGGAGCGGATCTGCGTCGTTGCCAGTCCCTGGAGTTCCGGGGTAGCGCCTGTTTTGGCGATCTGTAAGGTTTTGCGGGCCGTTACCAGCTGCTGGTTTGCGTTTTTAAGGGCCTGCTGCTGCGTGTACAGCTGCTGCTGGGAATTCAGGTATTCCTGTTTTGAAATCACCCCCTGCTTATACAGTTTTTCCTGCATCGCATACTGGTTCCGCATATTTTCCACATTCATTTTGGCATTGCTGATCTGAAGCTGGGCATTCTGAACGTTCTGCTGGGCATTGTTCACTTCCGCAAGGTTGGGTACGATCCTCACTGTGGCAATCAGCTGGCCGGCCTCTACCCTGTCGCCTTCATCCACGAGAATCTTATCGATGATCCCGGCAATGTTGGGTTTGATCTCGATTTCTTCTTTCGGAATGATTTTACCGGTAGCCATCACTTTATCGTCCATGTTCTGGATGGTCGGCCGCCGCGTGAGGAACGCTTCACTCTGTTTCGAATTCGAGCTGACCATATACCTGATCCCCGAGAATAAAGCCACCGCAAATAAAAGCCCCAAAACGATATAAACGGCTTTTTTCCAAGTGAATTTCTTTTTCATATGCATAGTTTATTTTTCAATTGTATCATTATTCTGTTCTTAAAGCCTCAATCGGGCGTATCTTTACTGCCCGCTGTGCCGGAATCATTCCGATGATGAGCCCGAGGATCACCATTACGGCCATGGCGGCAAAGACGTTCCCGTAATTTACGCTGGGATTATAAAAAGGGAATGAGTCCTGTCCCTGGGTCAGCATGTTTAAAATCATCAGCACGAAAATCCCGAACATAAAGCCCAGGAGCCCCGATGAAAGGGTGATCACCACACTTTCCAGCAGGATCTGGTTTCTTACTTCGGAAGGCTTCGCTCCCAGGGCCCGCCGGATCCCGATTTCCTTTGTTCTTTCCTTTACGGTAATCAGCAGGATATTGGAAATGGCAATGACCCCCGCCAGAATCGTTAAGGTTCCTACAATAATGGTGAGGAGCTGCATCCCGCTGAGGAAACCGGTAAGCTTTTTAAATTCCTTTCCCAGGTTGAAGCTGCCGAAGGCATTGGTATCTTCCGGAGAAACTTTGTTTTTTACTTTCAGTTCCTGTTTTACGCCTTCTTCCACGGAATTCACATTGGCATCCGGCTTACTGACGATGGCAAACATATCAATCTGGTCTGCTGCATTGTACATTTTCGTGTAGGTGGAAAGCGGGATAAATACCGTCTGGTCATTTTCAAAGCCGCCGCCTTTTTTTACCCTGAACACGCCGATCACATTGAAGAAAATGCCTTTGATGTTAATGGATTTCCCCAGCGGGTTCTCATTCTTCTTGGCATCAAAGAAATTTTTATAGATTTCCTCTCCTATGACAGCCACACTTTTATTTCCCGAAACATCGGCATCATTAATATACCGGCCGAAAATCAGCTTTTTTTCAGAAATCCTGTTTCCTACAGGATAATCTCCGGTCAGGGCGTAGGTTCCGTTTTTACCGTTTCTCGACATGGATTCTCCCGGTGTCCCGGTAAAGCTTCCCCTGGAATTCTGCGGCGAAATATAATCGATACTGGGGATTTTACTTTCCAGCATATCAATATCCGAAAGCCGCAGGTGAACAGGCCTTCCTTTCGGAAAACCTTCGTAAGGGATAGAGGTATTCTGTGCCCACAGGAAGATGGAGTTGGTGGCAAACCCGGAAAACAGTTTATCGAAGCCGTTTTCCATTCCTTTGGCGGCTCCCAGCAGGCTTACATACAGGAACATTCCCCAGCCTACCCCGATCATGGTAAGGAAAGTCCGCAGCTTATTATTTTTCAGTGAATAATAAATTTCCTGCCAGGTATCTTTTTTAAATAGAATGTTCATTTTAAACTGTCACTTTTTTAATATTGTCAATAGTTAATTCCTGCGGGTCAATGGTCAATTTCTTAAGTACTCTTAAATTGACCTGCACTGCAAAATTCATTCGCGGAGCGAAATTCACCATTTACTTTTTGTCAATGTTCAATTCCTGCGGTCAATGGTCAATTTCTTAAGACACCCTTAAATTGACTTGCAAAGCAAAATTCACTTGCGGAGCGAAATTCACCATTTACTTTTTGTCAATGGTCAATTCCTGCGGTCAATGGTCAATTTCTTAAGGCACCCTTAAATTGACTTGCAAAGCAAAATTCACTCGCGGAGCGAAATTCACCATTCGCCATTCATCATTCCGTTCTCAGCGCTTCAATCGGTTTGATCTTCGATGCCCTGTACGCCGGGACAAATCCGGCGATCAGGCCTGAGAATACCAGTGCGATGAAGGCCAGCAGGATGGTTCCCCAGCCCACACTCGGATCTTTGATAAAATACGCTTCCAGGCTGTCGCCGATCAGGTGCAGCGCGAGTACTCCCAACCCGACGCCTATAAACCCCGAAATCACGGTAATGACAACGCTTTCCTGGACAATCAGAGCCACAATACTCCGCGGTTTGGCACCGATCGCTTTCCTGACCCCGATTTCCTTTGTTCTTTCCTTTACGATATACACCATAATATTGCTGATCCCGATAATTCCTGCCAGCAGCGTCCCCATCCCGATGAATGCCACGATGGCCGTCAGTACGGCCATGAAGGTAAATGTATCGTTCATATTCTGCGCATTGTTCCAGACCCTGACTCCGTTCTCATCATCGGGCGAGACATTTTTACGGGATTTCAGCCTTTCCTTGAGTTGATCACCATAGGCAATGGCCTGCTGGGGATTCAGCTTCTCATCATAGGCAATGTATACGGTACTGATGGTATCTGAACCTTTCTTCATCTGCTGCAGCGTGGAGATCGGAACGGTGATGTGCCGTTCATCCCGGTCACCGCCATCGTCAGAGAACACCCCGACCACCTTGAACATAATTCCGTTGATATCAAGCTCTTTTCCGATCGGGCTTCCGTTCTTGATCAGGTCACGCTGTACCATCCTTCCGATAACGGCTACATTCTGTTTCCTCTCCAGGTCTCCCGGCGAGAGGTACCGCCCTTCCAGGACTTTCCGGTTTTCAATATATTGTTCACCCGTGCCGGCCCCGTTGATCTGGTAATTTCCGCTCTCTTTTCCGTATTTCACCAGCATGCTGGAAGTATACCGCGGCGTTGCATTCCCTACTTTCTGTTTATCGACATCCACCAGAAAGTCATAATCCTCATTATTCAGCGTTACCAGGCGGTCAGACTGCAGCCCTTTATAGGCCACGGTAGTTTTTCCTGTAAAAATGGAAATCAGGTTCTGGGCATCCTGCGCAAAACCCTGGGTAAAAGCATTCTGAAGTCCTGTGCCAATACCGAAAAGCACGATAAAGATAAATAATCCCAGTGCCACGGTAAAGCCAGAGAGTACCGTCCGCAGCACATTGCTGCGGATGGAACTGAATATTTCCTGCCAACGATCGAGATCGAACATATGTTTAAGTTTGAAGCGGGAAACGGCTGAGGAAGCCCTTATCTCTTTCCGCTGGTTTATTTTATGTGTTTATAACTTTCTATTTTGCCAATGGCCGGTTCCTTCAGACCAATGGCCAGCTCTATTCTAAAATTCACTCGCGGAGCGAAATTTACCGTTCACTTTTTGTCAATGGTCATTTCCTGCGGGTCAATGGTCAATTTCTTAAGGCACCCTTAAATTGACTTGCCAAGCGAAATTCACCGTTCACTTTTTGTCAATGGTCAATTCCTGCGGGTCAATGGTCAATTTCTTAAGTACCCTTAAATTGACTTATACAGTAAAATTCAACATATATACCTTACTATTTCAGCATTGCACTTAACAATATAAACGTTGTTTTTAATGTTTTTCCAATTTTTTCCAAGTCCTGCAATTCCATATAACCCGTTTCTATTATCATATCAAAACAGGAATCTATTTCTATAACTGAACCTCTTGCTATTTCAAAATATCTCTTTCTCTCCTGCTCTGATCTTCTTGAGCATCCTTCCGTAATGTTCAGCACTACTGATGTCGATGCTCTTCTAATCTGATCCGTAAGATTAAATCTTTCGCTGTCAGGAAGCTTCACAATAATTTTATAACATTCTATTCTTAACTGCCTTGCATATTTATAAACATCCAGCTTATAATGGTTAAGTTCTAAAAACATTTTTTCCTATTTGTATTTTAAAGTGTCTTTCAATTTGCTCCAAGTTGACTTGCAGAGCGGCATTTACATTGGTC
>NZ_CAJYMO010000086.1 GCF_913776365.1 uncultured Chryseobacterium sp.
ACCACCCGCAACCATCATAGCCCCGATAGCAGCGGCATCCTTTTTTTTGCCCCGGGAAAAGCCCGGCAAAAAAAGATACAGCGGATAGCGGGAACAAGCTCCTGAAGTCAATTCAAAAACCCGGAGAAATGAAAAATAGGGTCCGGAGGGTAAGTTTATTATTCCGGATGTAATGCATGAAGAATTTTTCTAAAATACGGGGACTGATCCGGAAACAATTCTTAGTTTTATCTGCCTCTCTTTTGTATATGATCTGTTTACTTATGACGGATGAATAAATGATCTGTTGTTCAGTGATCTATTTATTCGTTAATCGATAATTTTTTCGTAAGTAATTTAAAAATTGTGTAACTTAGTTACTATAAAATGATTAAAAATTGATTCTTATGAAAAAACATTTATTTCCTCTACTATTTTTGGCATTCGGTGCACATGGATATGCTCAGCAGCAGGACTTCTTCGCACTGGTCGGCAAGGACACGCCGAATATTGTTTTCAATGACTTCAGGCTTATCGACGGAAGTACCGGCGTATCCGGAGAAAAAATCTTTACTGCAGATGCAGTGACCAAGGTTGTTTCACAGGTAAGCGGCAGAAGCATTACAGAAGACAGGAATGCTTACAATAATGCCCAGGCAGTCAATATGGCGACATTGGCCTATGACCAAAATGGCAATCTGGTGTATATGCCTATGTTTTCGTCGAATATTTATATGTTAAATGGCAAAACCAAAGAGATCACTCTGGTAGAGAACACAACAGCAAGGGTCACCTCCTGCGATATCAATTCTCATTTCACCAGGATGACCGCAGGTTACGACGGGCACATTTATGCCGTTAATAATGCCGGTACGCAATTTTTACAGATCAGCACCAAAAACGGGCATTCCACGGTCCGTGATCTGGGGATTATTACAGACGATGCGTCGAATGGAAAGAATTCTTTCACTTTGATGGAAACAGGGTTTGGCGGCGATATGATTGCCGATGCAGAAAACAATTTTTATGTATTTTCTGCCTCTGGAAATGTCTTCAAGATTGCAGCTGCAGAACTGAAAGCAAAATTCATCGGGAAAATCGCAGGGATTCCTGAAGGTTATTCGGTAAACGGTGCTGCGGTGAATGCTAAAGGCAAAGTGGTAATCGCCAGTGCCAAAGGCGGCTCCCTGTATGAAGTGGATTTAAAAACACTGCAGGGAACGCAGATGCAGGGACAGGAAAACCTTCATATTTATGATCTTGCCAGCAGATACTTTGCCAATGATAAAACAGCAGCAGTGGTTTCATCAGCTCATATTGATGTATATCCGACCCGTGTAACTGATCATCTCATTAACATTAAAGCCGATGACAAAGCCATCAAAGGAAATATTTCCATAGCTGTTTTTGATCTTTCAGGAAAGGCAGTCATGAAGAACAGCTTGCCTGTAAAAGACGGAAGGCTGCATGAACAGGTTCAGCTTAAAAACCTGATCAGCGGTGCCTATCTGGTAAATATTACAGATGACTCCGGAAAAGTGTTGCTGAATAAAAAAATTATGATCACGGAATAAATCCGGATCTGTTGATAACAGGCCTTCTCAAGTCTTTTGAGAAGGTTTTTTATTGAATATTTGATATTCAATAAATTTTATTTTTCAATTTTATACCGTATTTTTATAAAAAAATATACATGAAGCTATACTTTAATGTAGGTTACAGCACAAAAATCGGAGAAAAATTACAGCTGGTCATCAATGACGAAGATGCAGGATACAAGGTCTATCCTATGGTGTATACCGAAAACGGATTATGGAAATGCGAAATCGATTATTTCTCCAAATCGGCATCCTACCGGTACCAGCTGACCAATGAAAATGCGAATATCATCAGAGAGGAATTTGTACAGCATTTCCTGAGCTTCCCGCATAACTATAAGGAATTTGTGATCTATGACCAATGGAACAATAAAAATTTTCCTGAAAACTACCTGAATAATAAAATCCTCCATAATAAGCTTACTACCTTCAGGCCCGGAAAGATTTCCGTATTGAAAAAACATACCCATCTTTTCAGGATTGAGGCACCTGTCTATCACCCGGACTGGAAGATCGCCCTGATCGGGAGCACGGCATCATTAGGCAACTGGAACTATGAGCAGGCTGTTCTCCTTACCCAGACCAGTTTCGGGATCTGGGAGGTTTCGGTAGAGATCCCGGAGAATGAATACATCCAGTACAAATATTGTTTATTCGACGATAAGCAGCAGAAAATTGCGGATGTGGAATCCGGGGAAAACCGTTTTGCACTTCCTAATCCATCTAAAGACGTGCTGCACATTATGGCAGACCACTATTTCAAGTTCAAGCTGCATCAGATGTATCATGATGCAGGAGTTGCCGTTCCTGTATTTTCTCTGAGAACCGAGGAGGGTTTCGGAGTCGGTGAGTTTTCCGATCTCAGGAAACTGGCAGAATGGTCAAAAGAGACCGGCCTGGGCATTATACAGATCCTGCCGATCAATGATACGACAGCGAATTATACCTGGACCGATTCTTATCCATATGCCGCCGTTTCGGTCTATGCCCTCCATCCACAGTATATTTCTCTGGAAAAGTTGGAATATGATATTCCGGAAGACCTGCAGGACGAATACCTGAAAGAGAAAGAGGAACTCAATTCTCTTGAACTGATCGATTATGAGAAGATGATCTCAGGAAAATGGAAATATCTTAAATTTGTTTTTCATGCCTATAAAGACCGGATTTTCAAAGACCGTCAGTTTAAAAAGTTTATCAAAGACAATGAAAGCTGGTTGATTCCTTATGCTGCATTCTGTGTTCTGCGGGACAAATACGGAACTCCTGATTTTAACGAATGGAAAACCCATAAGAAATACATTAGCGGGAAAATTGCACCGTTTTTTACAACAAAAAGCAAAGAGTATGAAGTTTCCATGCTTCATGCCTGGATACAGTATCAGCTCCACAGGCAATTGAAAGATGCCGTAGACTATGCGCATGGTCTCGGAATTTCTTTAAAAGGGGATTTGCCGATCGGGATCTACCGCCATTCCGTAGAAGCCTGGACAGAGCCTGAACTGTTCGGAATGGATTTCCAGGCCGGGGCACCGCCGGATCAGTTTACAGAGTTGGGACAGAACTGGGAATTTCCAACCTATAACTGGGAAGCCATGAAGGCCGATGATTATACCTGGTGGAAAAACCGGTTCAAAGCATTGGAACAATATTTTGATGCCATGAGAATTGATCATATCCTCGGGTTTTTCAGGATCTGGAGGATGCCGATTTCCGCGACACAGGGAATTTTAGGATATTTTTATCCGGCTGTTCCGGTTACGCTTGAAGAATTCAGCGCGCGTCATATTCCGTTTAATTTTGACCGCTACTGTAAACCTTTCATCAATGACCGGATCCTGGAAAATCACTTCGGGGAAAACAAGGATCAGGTGCTGGAATTTCTGGTTGATCATCATGACGGAACCTATGCACTGAAAGAAGAATTCAGCACGCAGCGGAAACTTGCCGATTACTTTAAAGAGCATCCGGATAAAGCTGTTATCAGCCAGCTGATCTCCTTATGCGCCAATGTTCTCTTCCTGATTGAAGAAAGAGACGGACAGGTTGTATATCACCCGAGATTCAATGTATATCATACCGAGTCCTACAAGTACCTCTCTGACTGGGAAAAAGAATCCATCTATAATCTGTACCAGGATTATTTCTTTGCACGCCAGGACCATCTCTGGTATGAAAAAGCGATGGAGAAACTTCCGGTAATCCTCAATTCCACTAAAATGCTGATCTGTGGGGAAGACCTCGGCCTGGTGCCGGACTGCGTACCGGTGGTTATGGATGAACTTGCCATTGTAGCCCTCAAAGTACAGCGTATGCCTTCGGAAAATATTCCATTTTACAGTCCGAAGAATGCAGGTTACCTAAACGTGGTGACAGCTTCTTCCCATGACAGCTCAACACTGAGACAGTGGTGGCAGGAAAATCCGGAACTTACACAGCAATATTTTAACCAGCAACTGGTTCAGTACGGCGAGGCTCCACAGGAACTGAACCCGCACCTGGCAGAAATTATCATGAAGCAGCACCTTTATAACGATGCTATGCTGGCTATTTTCCCGATCCAGGAATTCCTGGCAACCGACCGGGAACTTACCAATATAGAAATGCATAATGAAAGAATAAACAATCCGGCAGTATTCCCACATTACTGGCGGTACAGGATGCATCTGAACCTGGAAGATCTGAAAGGACGTAAAGATTTCAGCCGGAAAATTGCAGAATGGGTAACTGATAGTGGCCGGAATTAAAATTTAATATTTGGTTATCAATACGTTAACGCTAAATTAAAAGAAGTTTAATCACAGGATTTAACTTCTTTTTTTTATTTATATCAAAAAGATAGAATTAAGATATTCTGCTTTATTAACCAATTAACGACGAGAACAATGAAAAAAATATTAATCGGTTTTGCGCTGGGAGCAAGTATGTTATCTTTCGCGCAGCAATATCCGGACTATGGAGGCGGGAATGACGGATATTACCAGAATGACGGCGGGTACTACAGCGATCAGGATGACCAGAATTATTTCCCGGACGACTATTATTATAATTATCCTCAGGATTATTACCCGAGCGATTATTACCGGAACAACTACAACGATTACCGGAACAGCGTTGTCAGCATCAACTGGAATGTATTCTTTAACCAGAACAGGCTGGCACCATGGCAGGTAGATCAGATCATAAGGCTTAACAATCTCTACTCGAGTTTTTCTGCCTGGAACAATTTCTACCGGTATAATCCGGACCGTTGGTATTATGATAGGTTTTACGCACTGGAAAGAATTATGGGACCGAGGGTATTCGTCGTTTTCCAAAACAATTATTACAGAGGATATAGTCCGGTAACCTATTTCCAGGATTACAGAAGAGTGCATTACGCAGGAATCTGCAGACCGGTACCGAGATACAGAAATGTAAACATCAATATTTACCGGGTAGACCGCAATAATTTCCGCAGGACGGACAACCCTACTTTCAACATCGTCAGAAGCCAGCGTCCTAACAACGGTTTCAGGGATTCAGGATACGGAAATAACAACGGCGGATTCAGAAACCGCCCGGATACCAGAGGTAACAGCAATCCGGGATTACGGACTGATAACGGAGGAATAAGAGGAAACGGCGGCTTCAGGGGAAATAATAACGGAACCGGCAGCAACAGCGGCGGCTTCAGGGCAGAAGGTAATTCCAGCGGCGGCTTCAGAAATGACAATGGCGGTTTCCGGGGAAATACCGGAATAAGAAGAGAAGAAGCTCCGAGGAGAGAAAATAACGGTGGATTCAGAAATGAAGGCGGATTCAGGAGGAGTGAAAATTCAGCGCCGAGAGAACAGAACAGAGGCGGAAGTGAAGGCCGAGGAAACGGCGGATTCAGAACCGGATTGGTAAAAAATTAATTTTCATATATTATATTTAAGTGGTGTGAAGGGCAGGTTTCAGGATCTGTCCTTTTTTTTTTCTCTTTATTTAAATCATATTAAAATTTAACATTATTTATGAAATATATCGCTTAACTTTTGATTCGATGAACAATCAAAAAGATATAAAAGAAATAAT
>NZ_CAJYMO010000087.1 GCF_913776365.1 uncultured Chryseobacterium sp.
CGGAAGTAAAGCGGTTAATGCACTATTTCCTTACCTATAAAAACTTACCGGACGAGCCTGCCAAATGCAGAATTCAGGAGGTGTACGGAGCGGAACATGCGAAGAAAGTGATCAAAGCTTCGCAGGATGATTATGCAACCAACTACGGAGGATAACAGAATTTTCCTTTACAAAATACGAGACAGATGCATGCATCTGTCTTTTTTGTTTTCCTGACCGCCGTTTCAGTGCTGCTGTAGATTCTTTCCCTTATGTACGGGAACAGTTCAAGGTTTCCAGGTACACCCATCAGATTCACTGCCATCCGTCTTATTTTTGATCCGGTGAGTGAGGAAAAAGAACCTCATATATCAAGTATTTGCAGGCGGATTCCCTTACACCGGTCTACTCTTATTACCCATGCTCCTGTTGCATGATGCCGATAGAAAAACTTTAGATTCTTTGATTTTCCATTCCGGCGATTCCTGTTTTTTTATGTTAAAGTCCTGGATCTGACAGGAACGCAAGGAAACCTGGTGGCCATCCGGTAATTCAGTTGGCCTTTATTTTAACCGCTGCACTGTTTTTGATGAATCCATGAAAATTATTTATTATATTTAATATTCTATTACCAAACAAATATTAAGCTATGAATTTATTCTTACTAGTACCGTTTTTCGGTGTCATTGCTCTGGTGTATACCTTTCTGCAGAGCAATTGGGTAAACCGGCAGGAGGCAGGAAACGAAAAAATGAAAACCATCAGCGGTTATATCGCAGACGGTGCCATGGCGTTTCTGAAAGCCGAATACAAAATCCTGATGTACTTTGTTATCGTCGTCGCTATCTTACTTGCCGTCATGGGGGCAAGCAATGACCGGTCCCACTGGAGTATCGGGTTTGCCTTTGCGGTAGGTGCCGTCTTTTCTGCAGCAGCAGGATTTATCGGGATGAAGATAGCAACCAAAGCCAACGTGAGGACTGCCGAAGCAGCCAGAACTTCTCTTTCAAAAGCATTAAAGGTTTCCTTTACCGGAGGCTCGGTAATGGGGATGGGAGTGGCCGGCCTCGCCGTGCTGGGACTCGGTGCCCTCTTCCTGATCATCAAGCAGATCTTTGCACCGGAGGCTACGGTAGATTCCCAGGAGATGGAACGCAGCATCGAAATCCTCACAGGTTTTTCACTGGGTGCCGAATCAATCGCCTTGTTTGCCCGGGTGGGCGGCGGTATCTATACCAAAGCCGCCGATGTAGGAGCCGACCTGGTGGGAAAGGTAGAAGCCGGAATCCCGGAAGATGATCCCCGGAATCCTGCAACCATTGCAGACAACGTAGGAGATAATGTAGGTGATGTGGCCGGTATGGGAGCAGATCTTTTCGGATCTTATGTCGCAACGGTACTGGCAACCATGGTCCTCGGCCGGGAAACCGTTTCTCAGGATGCTTTCGGAGGTTTTGCCCCGATTCTCCTGCCCATGCTGATTGCCGGTACCGGAATTATTTTCTCCATCGTCGGAACTTTGTTTGTCCGGATCAATGATAATGAAGATGCTTCCATTTCCAGTGTTCAAAATGCCCTGAATCTGGGCAATTGGGGCAGCATTATCATTACTGCAATAGCCTCTTATTTTCTGGTAACTTACATCTTACCGGATAAAATGGTGCTGAGAGGCCATGAATTTTCAAAGATGGGCGTTTTCGGGGCCATTATGGTAGGCCTTGTGGTAGGAACGTTAATGAGTATTATTACGGAATATTATACGGCTATCGGAAAAAGACCGGTCTCCAGTATTGTCAGACAGTCCTCAACAGGGCATGCTACCAATATCATCGGCGGTCTCTCTGTGGGGATGGAATCTACCTTACTTCCGATAATAGTCCTGGCCGGGGGTATTTACGGTTCTTATCTGTGTGCCGGCCTCTACGGGGTGGCCATCGCCGCAGCCGGAATGATGGCCACCACGGCCATGCAGCTGGCCATTGATGCTTTCGGTCCGATTGCCGACAATGCCGGCGGAATTGCCGAAATGTGCGAGCTTCCGAAGGAAGTCCGTGAAAAAACGGATATCCTGGATGCCGTAGGAAACACCACTGCCGCCACCGGAAAAGGATTTGCCATTGCCTCCGCTGCCCTGACGGCCCTGGCATTATTTGCCGCTTTCGTAGGTATTGCGGGAATTGACGGGATAGACATCTACCGGGCCGATGTACTGGCCGGATTGTTTATTGGCGGAATGATTCCTTTTATCTTCTCATCACTCGCCATTACGGCTGTCGGGCAGGCTGCCATGGCCATGGTGGAGGAAGTGAGAAGACAGTTCAGAGAAATTCCGGGCATCCTTGAAGGCGAAGGGAAGCCGGAGTACCAGAAGTGTGTCGCCATTTCTACCGATGCTTCCATCCGGAAGATGATGCTTCCCGGAGCCATTGCCATCGTTTCGCCGCTGCTGATCGGAT
The DNA here is from genome assembly GCF_913776365.1 of uncultured Chryseobacterium sp. Lineage (GTDB taxonomy): Bacteria > Bacteroidota > Bacteroidia > Flavobacteriales > Weeksellaceae > Chryseobacterium. The sequence continues at coordinate 2,436 of NZ_CAJYMO010000087.1, forward strand.
TTATTTTCGGTCCTGAAGTACTAGGCGGATTCCTGGCCGGGGCAACGGTTTGCGGGGTCCTGATGGGAATGTTCCAGAATAACGCCGGCGGTGCATGGGACAATGCCAAGAAATCATTTGAAAAAGGAGCGGTCATCAACGGTGAAACCTATTACAAAGGTTCCGAACCTCATAAAGCATCGGTGACCGGTGATACCGTAGGAGATCCTTTCAAAGATACTTCCGGACCTTCCATGAATATCCTGATCAAGCTGATGTCCATTGTTTCGCTCGTCATCGCGCCCACCCTCGCGGTTCTGCATAAGGACAAAATTGAAGCGAAGAGAGCGGCTAAAATTGAAAGCCTCACCGGAATGAAGACCGCTGCCGTGGTTCCCGGAGCTCCTTCCGGTGCAGCATTGCCGGCGGCAGTCAAAGGTTACATGAATGAAAATGGTGATTTTGTCTATGAAACCGGTACGCCGCAGGAAATCCAGCTGGAGGGCGGACGGAAAATATCGCTGGGCCAGGAAAGCCAGCTGTTGCAAATGTATACTTCTATTAAGAACAAAGATCAGGCAGCGCTGGATGCAAATAAGTGGTTTACCCTTGAAAACCTGTATTTTGAAACCGGATCCAGCGAGCTCAGGCCGGGAGCTGATGCCCAGCTTCTTAACCTGGTAGAAATCCTTACCGCCTATCCCGGTCTGAAAATAAAAGTTGGCGGGTATACCGATAATACGGGGAATGAAGAAAGCAATCAGACCCTTTCCAATCTCAGGGCGCAGACGGTCAAGCTGAAGCTTCTCGAACTGGGAATTGCCGGCGACAGGGTAGAGGCAGAAGGCTATGGTCCGCAGCATCCCGTATGTGAAGCCAATGATACTGATGAATGCAGAGCGAAAAACAGAAGGATCGATGTAAGGATATTATCCTATTAGAAAAATAGGACAAAACCCCTGTTAGACTTAGCGTCTTAACAGGGGTTTTTATTAATGCAAGAGGTTATTTTTCAGATGCTCCAGGGCATCAATAATCAAACTGTCTCTTTTGGCAAAGCTGAAACGGAT
>NZ_CAJYMO010000088.1 GCF_913776365.1 uncultured Chryseobacterium sp.
AATTAAATTTGCATTTCAATTTTTAACAATTTATGGCAAAAATTACAAAGAATGCTCAGGACGGGCAAGAAGGTAAAGAAACAGTGGAGTTTTTTAAAGATCTTGACAGGGAAGCTTTAAATACGGAAAGATTTCTTGAGAAATATTCAAAACCGCTGGGTATTGTTTTCGGACTGCTTATTTTAGGCGTTCTGGGATTCTTCGGTTACAAACAGTTTGTTGTAGCTCCTAAAAATGCTGAAGCTGTAAAAAGTTTCCTGACTGCGCAGAAATACCTGGCAGAAGGAAAAGATAAAGAAGCACTGGGAGGAAAGTCTGCAGCCAACCCGGGATTCCTTGGGACTTACGATGAATATTCAGGAACCAATGTCGGTAAACTTTCTGCATACAATGCCGGATTGCTGAAATTCAAGGAAGGAAAATTTCAGGAAGCTTACGATCTTCTGGACAAATTTTCTTCCGATAACAAAACGATCATGGCAATGAAGTTCGGGGCAATGGCAGATGCACAGTCCGGGCTTAATAAAAATGATGATGCGCTGCAATTGCTGGACAAAGCAGCCTCTGCTTCCGATGATCCGTATACGACGTATTTTTTCACCAGAAAAGCCGGTCTTCTGGCTTTGGGAATGAATAAAAAGGCAGAAGCTAAAAAATATTTTGCTACCATCGATGAAAAATACCAGGATTATGACAACGGAATGTCTGATTCTTATATTGAAATGACTAAATACTTCTAAATAATGGCAACAGTTAATCTTTCCGATTACAAGCCACTTCATATAACCAATGCCGATGAGTTTTCTATCGGCATTGTTTTTTCTGAGTGGAATGATTTTGTAACCTATAACCTGCGGGATGCAGCCCTGGAAATCCTTCATAAAGAAGGTGTGAAACCGGAGAACATCAGGCTCTTTCCTGTGCCGGGCGCTTTTGAACTCAGTTATGCCAGCATGCAGCTCTGCAAGGAACGTAAGTATGATGCCGTCATCTCCATCGGGTGCGTGATCCGCGGCGAAACCCCGCATTTTGATTATGTATGTTCCGCCGTAGCCCAGGGAATCAAAGACTGCAATATCTTAACCGACACTCCAACCATATTCTGCGTTCTTACGGATGATACCAAAGAACAGTCCGTTGCAAGAAGCGGCGGCGATCTGGGTAATAAAGGAGTGGAAGCTGCCGTTACGGCATTAAGAATGATTGACTTCAGAAAAAACCTGTCCGGTAAAAAAGGGAATATCGGATTCGGGCATTCTTAATTTAACACTTTTTAACATTTAATAGAATACCAGGGACTGTTTCGTACAGTCCCTGCTTTATTTGTCCGGTATTCCGCAAAGGATGAGGAATACCATATCTTTTAATTTTTTTTTAAAATATTATAAAATTCATAATATTTACCGGGATATTGCGATGTTCATATCTATAGAATGTATTCTCTGTTAAATTTGCAGGTATTAATACCTATTGAATATCCATGTCATTCCAGCGAATAAAACCTTTCCTGTATCTGGGAATTTTTTATCTTACCATTTCTCTGATCCTCCGTATCGTTTTTCTCTTTCATCCGATTACTACGGTAAGCTTCGGATTTGTAGAAATGTCTAAAATCCTACTGACCGGCATTGCAAATGATCTGTTTGTGTTTATCTTAGTTTCGATAGTGCTGGCACTTTACCTTCTGTTTTTGTCGGAATCAAAATATAAAAAGCCTTACGGGCCGGCCATTCTGGGAATTCTGGTGCTGTTTTTCCTTTATATCCTTCTTGTCCCGAATAACATCTTCAAACAATATGGAGGTTCTGTAGCAGAAATAGCCCTCGCTTTTGTAGGCCTTAAGACCCTGTGCTTCGGCCTGATGCTGTTCCTGCCGCACAAACGCCTGAAGATAAGGAATATATTATATTTTATTACCCTTTTCCTGTATGTCCTCGTCATCATTTTTAATGCCGTGAGCGAATATTTTTTTTACAACGAATTCGGGCTCCGGTATAACTTTATCGCCGTAGACTACCTCATCTATACCAATGAAGTCATTGGAAACATCATGGAGAGCTATCCTGTCATCCCGCTGTTTTCAGCTATTCTCGCAGTTGCGGTTCTTGTTACGGTCTTCATTTACAGGAAAACACAATCGGGACTGCTGCAGCTTCCGGATCTGAAACAGAAACTTGTACTGGGAGGGGCTTTTATCATTGCTGTTGTTGCCGGATTCGTCGGACTGAATTTTACCACCGGAATCAGGTCTTCCAATATTTTCGAGTCAGAAATCGAAGCGAACGGCCTTCCCAGGTTTTACTGGGCCTTTACCCATAATGAACTGGATTATTTCCGGTTCTATCCCGTCATGAATGAAAAAAAAGCGGAAAAGAATTTCCTCAGCCAGTTTACCGGGCATAACCTGGAGCGGAATATTGTTTCCGGGCAGCCGGAACAGAAAAAAAACGTAGTCCTGATTTCCGTGGAAAGCCTTTCCGCCGATTTTATGGAACATTACGGAAATACCCAGAAGCTGACCCCTTTTCTGGACAGCCTGGCGAACCGTTCCCTCCTCTTCACCAACCTGTATGCAACGGGAAACCGTACGGTACGCGGATTGGAAGCCCTTACCCTGTGCATTCCGCCCACCGCCGGTGAAAGCATCATCAAAAGGGAAAATAATAAAAATAAATTCACTACCGGAAGTGTGTTCAGGTCGAAAGGGTATGATGTAAAGTTCCTGTACGGAGGATACAGTTATTTCGACAATATGCAGGATTTTTTTGCCGGTAACGGCTATGGTATTGTAGACCGGAATAGTTTTAAACCTGAAGAAATCACCTTTGCCAACGTCTGGGGGGTGGCGGATGAAGACATGGCAAAAAAAGCGATACAGACCATGAATGCGGAAGCAAAATCCGGTATGCCATTCTTCAATCACTGGATGACGGTCTCCAACCACCGGCCTTTTACCTATCCCGCAGGAAGGATTGATATTCCGGGGGATGCCAAATCCAGGGAGGGCGGCGTAAAATATACCGATTATGCCCTCCATCAGTTTTTTAAGATGGCTGAAAAGCAGCGCTGGTACAGGAATACCGTATTCGTAATCGTGGCAGACCATTGTGCTTCCAGTGCCGGAAAAGTAGAGCTTCCTATGGATAAGTACAGGATTCCGGCCATGATCTTCTCGGAAGGTTTTATCCGGCCTCAGAAGTTTACACAGACCATGTCACAGATCGATATCATGCCCACCCTCTTCGGTCTGCTGCATTTCAATTACCGGTCTGAGTTTCTGGGACAGGATGTTTTCGGCAAAAACTTCGAGCCTAAAGCTTATATTGCCACGTATCAGGACCTCGGACTCATCCAGGATAACCATCTTACGGTAATTTCCCCGTTGAGGAAGATACGCCAGTATGAACTGAAGCAGCAAAAAAATGCGCTTCAGCCGGAATTCAACCTGTACTTTGATGAGATTGCGGTAAAAAACATCGCTGTACAGAATAAAAATAAGAAGTTGGTGGACGAAACTGTTGCGGATTATCAGTCCACGTCATTCTGGCTGAAGAAAAACAGGCTTAACCGCTGATCAGGTGAGGGACAAACCGGCTCTCGTTATTGGTAATGAGACGGACACTCTCCCTGATCCCGATACCGGCCGGTTCCTGCCCGATTACCCAGCTTCCGATAACAGGAAAATTGCCGTTATAGTCAGGAAGGGTAAACAGCTGCTGGTAAATGAATCCTTCTTTGCCGTATTCACCTTTGTTCGCTTCCACAGGAATATTATTCCGGTACAGGGCAACATTGGCTCCTTCCCGGGAATACACCGGTTTTTTAGCAAAATCCCTGAGGTGTTTCGATTCAAAGTAAGCTTCCAGCAGATAAGGATGGCCGGGATACATTTCCCAGAGTACAGGCAGAATGGCTTTTGATGACAGCAGGATTTTCCAGGCCGGCTCTATCCATTGTGAGCGGAAGCCGTTCTTTACCAGCTTTTCTGCAAAGCCGTCTTCCATGATCCATTCATAAGGATACAGCTTAAAGATATATTCCATAACGGACCGGTCTCCGGAAATAAACTCTTCAATTTCCTCTGCCCAGCCGATATCCTGAATGGGAATAAACTCCGTATCAAAACCCGCCTGCGTAGCACAGTCCCTGATGTATTCAATGTTGGTGACATCCTCGATATTGGTAAGTGAAGCAAAATAGATATGACGCGGATTCATGTAGGCAGTAAGGTACTTCCAGTAGTCCACAAGCTTCTCATGGATCGAATTGAACTGGTCTTTCTCCGGAAACATTTCCTGCAGCCAATACCACTGGATAACGGAGGCTTCATAGAGGGAAGTAGGCGTATCGGCATTGAATTCAAGCAGTTTAAGGTTGTTACCGTCGAAACCGAAATCAAATCTTCCGTAAATTGACGGATGATCTTCTTCCCAGCTGGTTACGATATAATCCCTGAAATATTCCGGGATGCTGAACCGGTGCCACAGATTTTTTTCGATAACGTAATCCACCGCTTCCAGGCACATCTGCCAGAGTTCAGCAGTCGCCGATTCAATGATATTGATTTCGTCCATGGAAAATTCATAGTAATGGCTTTCGTCCCAGTACAGCCCTTCCAGGGAATGATAACCGAATCCCAGTTTTTCGAGCTTATGTTCCCAGTCTTTACGTTGTGGTGAAGGTATTCTTTTCATGCTGTAGTTATGATGATGCCCGGAAACCGCTTCTGCCCAATCCGCCTCTTACGACTTTACCTTTATAGGTACTTCTCCCGATGTTTGACTTTGCACTGATGGCATCACTGTAATACCCCGTTCTGCTGTAGGCACCGTTACTGTATGCACCATACGGACGGAAAGCATGGTAGAGAAAAAAGCCCGGCAGGAAACCATGTGTCCTTGAATACGACGCCGTAGTATCCGATCTCATGTACACCTTTTTTTCATTTTTCCACTGATCCTTGGGTTTCTCCTGCGAACAGGCCGCAAGTATCCCCGTGACGAAAAGCAGTTTGATGGAACCTGATTTTTTCATGCTACTGGACGGTAATATAAAATTCATAATCTTTTTTCACAAGCGCATGTTGCTCGTTTCCGTTTTCATCCTCCACCATCTGCAGGGAATCGCCCAGGGCAGGAAGGGTATCCCTTTTTATGATTTCCCTGAAAAGCTTGTGGTCTTTCCATACTTTATGCCTGGTAATCAGGATATCTGAGGCACCGGCATGCTGAACGGAAAGTTCCGTTTCTATCGAAGCTTTTTTATCTACGTTTTTTACTTCGTCTTCTTTCTCTTCCTTGTAGCTGCAGGCGCACAGTGTTGTCGCTAAGATGATGAAAGAGATCTGTTTAATTCTTCTCACTTTGGCATAATTTTTTACAAAAGTAATTATTACTTGGATAATAATTTTAAATTTACCTATATAAAAAATTAAACTATGAGATGGACTGACGACAGAAGCGGCAATGTGGAAGACCGGCGCGGCCTTGGCGGCGGCGCAGTGGTAGGCGGTGGCCTTGGAACCCTTATCATTGCGGCAATCGTATTTTTTCTGGGCGGTGATCCTTCCGCCGTATTATCCGGTTCCGGTTCCGGTTCTCCAAGAACCGAACAGCGGCAATTGAACAATGATGAACTTAAAGTGAGGGAATTTGTTGAGATGGTGACTGCAGAAAATGAACAGACATGGACTAAAATATTTGCAGAGAACGGGATGAAGTATGAGCCGGCAAAGGTTATTCTTTTTGAAAATACCACCCAATCCGGGTGCGGCACGGCACAGTCTGCCATGGGACCTTTTTATTGTCCTGCAGACCAGTCAGTTTATATGGACATGAGCTTTTTCAAAGAACTGCAGTCACAATTTGGCGCTAAGGTAACCGAATTCAGTATTGCTTATGTAATGGCTCATGAGATGGGACATCACGTCCAGACCTTACTGGGAACTACCCAACAGGTAGATGAATACAGGAGAAGCGGCCGGTATTCCGAAGCAGCAATGAACAGGATTTCCGTTGCTACCGAGCTTCAGGCCGATTTCTATGCCGGCGTATGGGCGAAACAGACCGATGCAAGGGAGCATATTCTGGAACCGGGCGATATTGATGCAGCCATAAGTGCTGCTGAAGCTGTCGGAGACGATAACATCCAGAAAAGATCACAGGGTTACGTAAACCAGGAAAGCTTTACCCACGGATCATCAGCGCAACGTAAAGAATGGTTTATGAAAGGCTATGAAACCGGAGATATCAGACAAGGGAATACTTTTGATCAGTTGCTGAAATAAAATCTCTGTACACATAAAAAAAATCCCTGAAGATCATTATTCTTCAGGGATTTTATGGTTTATCTTACTGGAGTTCTATCGGATTGCTGTTATTTTTGGCTTCTTCCTTTATTCTCTCCTCCATTCTCTTCCTCATTTCAGCCGGATTCTGGTTGCCCCCTATCCGCATCGGAGCTGAAGGGCCGCCACCGCCCTGAGACATGAAGGCCATAGGATCTTCGCTGTATTTCTTCTGCTGCTTCACATAATCGTCTCTTTTTACTTTAATGGTATTTCCGAACTGGTTCAGGGCGGGAAAATCCTCAATTTTATAGTTTTTCATCAGGTCGAAAGAATAATCGCCTTTCTCATCCTCCGCTTTAACAATCAGCCCCGGTAGCCCTCCGAATTTATAGGGTCCGTCCTGATAAGGCAGATCGGTGGTGAACCAGACCGTCCATTTCCGGCCTCCGAAATCTGTTTCCGCCTTCTGCACCTTGTAGTCGCCGATTTTTCTTGTTTCGGAAGCTATTTTCCAGTTCAGCGGGCGGTCTTCTTCATAGGTATACACATCCCGGCCGATCCTGTCCTTGAATACGGTTTTTTGGGCTTTTTTATCTTTCTCGATGGAATAATTGATACTGGACCGCAGCCCTTCCATCTGCTGGCGGTTAAATCCTCTTGCCCCGCCGCTCTGGAAAGTGGCTTTCATCACAGAATCCCTCTTGATCCTGTTTTCAGAATAAAAAAAAGATTTTTCCGGAGAAATATCCAGATAGGCATTTTCAGTTTTGGTACTGTTTTTATCGGCAGCATCAGGCTTCATGGTCACCTGATATACAAATCTGTTTACCTGTGCAAAAGAAGTCTGCACCAGTAAAACAAAAGCAATCAATCCCAGTTTTTTCATTATAAAGGTAATTTACAGTTTGATTTTAAAAGAAGATCAAAGTTAAAAAGGATAAACGGCAATATGAAGCAAGTCCAGGATTATTTCCAGGATATTTGATTGATTTTTTATTATCAGCAATCTATAAGCTGAATCAATTCCGTCCATATCCGTTTTATTCAGATTTTTACAGCCCGGCTCCCATCAACCAGGGTAGAAGGATTCTCAATTCAGGCGTATCAATAATAAAAATCGATAAAATAAAATCGCTGATTTTTATATACTGATTATTGTTCGTATTTTTGCACTATTAAATCATTCTAAATAAATACAATGATAAAAGTATCAGACCATGCAAAGTCAAAAGCTGTTCAGCTGATGACAGAAGAAGGCTTCAATCCTGTAGAAGATTATATACGGGTTGGAGTAAAGAGCGGAGGGTGTTCCGGTTTAGAATATGTTTTAAAGTTTGACAACCAGAAAGCAGATAATGACCAGGTATTTGAAGATAATAATATTAAAATTATCATCGACAAAAAATCCATCCTTTATTTAGCAGGTACTACTCTTGAGTATTCGGGAGGTTTAAACGGAAAAGGGTTTGTATTCAACAATCCCAACGCATCCAGAACCTGCGGATGCGGAGAAAGTTTTTCGTTATAATTCAAAATTGAAGATTTAAAATTCAATAGGTATTGGCGACCTACAGGAGTTTTGGAGATATGGCAGCTTGCCAGAGCACTTGGTAATGATATTTATGAAATTACAGAAGGTTCCGGTCTCAAAAACAACTTTCGTCCGGCAATCAGACTGACGGATCATCGGGATCAGTAATGGATAATATTGCTGAAGGTTTTGAAAGAAATGGAAATAAAGGGTTTATACAGTTTCTATATGTTGCAAAAGTATCCTGTGGAGAAACAAGATCACAGTTGTGTAGAATTTTAGACAGAAAATTCATTTCAGATGAAAAATTCGAAGTTTTAAAAATAAAACAACGGATCTAAGCAGAAAAATTGGGGGCTTTATATTTTACTTACAGAACAGTGATCTTAAAGGCTCAAAATATAAAAACAGATAAATAAAAATAATTCAAAAAACAAATTTCGAATTTTGAATTTTTTGAATATTACATATGAGTAAATATACTGAAGACGACCTGAGAGTCGATTTGGAAAATAAAAAATACGAATTCGGCTGGGAAACAAAAATCGATTACGAAGATTTTCCCATCGGATTGAACGAAGATATCATTCGGGCGATCTCCGCTAAAAAGGAAGAGCCCGAATGGATGACGGAATGGCGTCTGGAATCATTCAAAATCTGGCTGAAAATGGCAGAACCGGACTGGGCAAATATCAAATATGAGAAACCCGATTTCCAGGCAATCCGTTATTATGCAGCCCCGAAGGTAAAGCCGGAGCTGGAAAGCCTTGATGAGGTGGATCCGGAATTACTGGCTACCTTTGCCAAGCTGGGAATCAATATTGAAGAACAGAAAAGGCTTTCCGGAGTTGCCGTAGACATCGTGATGGACTCGGTTTCCGTGAAGACTACTTTTCAGGATACACTGGCTGAAAAGGGGATTATTTTCTGCTCTATTTCCGAAGCGATCAAAAACCATCCGGATTTGGTAAGAAAATACTTAGGTAAGGTAGTTCCGAGAGGCGATAATTTTTATGCTGCTTTAAATTCTGCCGTATTCTCAGACGGAAGCTTCTGCTATATCCCGAAAGGCGTAAGATGCCCGATGGAGCTTTCTACCTATTTCAGGATCAACCAGGCCGGAACCGGACAGTTTGAGAGAACATTGGTGATTGCTGACGAAGGAAGCTACGTATCTTACCTCGAAGGCTGTACAGCACCGTCCAGGGATGAGAACCAATTGCACGCAGCAGTGGTAGAGCTTATCGCGCTGGATAATGCAGAAATCAAATATTCAACCGTTCAGAACTGGTATCCGGGGAATGAAGAAGGAAAAGGCGGGGTCTTCAATTTCGTAACGAAGAGAGGACTTTGCGAAAGGAAAGCCAAGATTTCCTGGACCCAGGTGGAAACCGGTTCTGCCGTTACCTGGAAATATCCTTCCTGCATCCTGAAAGGGGATGGTTCCATTGGTGAGTTTTACTCCATTGCCGTAACCAACAACCATCAGTATGCTGATACCGGAACCAAGATGATCCATATCGGAAGAAACACAAAATCTACCATCATCTCCAAAGGTATTTCTGCAGGAAAATCACAAAACTCCTACAGAGGGCTTGTAAAAGTGATGCCGTCTGCCAAAGGAGCGAGAAATTTCTCCCAATGTGACTCTTTGCTGATGGGTAATGAATGCGGCGCCCATACTTTCCCTTATATTGAGATCAAAGATCCTACGGCCCAGCTGGAGCATGAGGCAACCACTTCAAAAATCGGGGAAGACCAGATTTTCTACTGCAACCAGCGGGGAATTGATACGGAAAGAGCCATTGCACTGATCGTGAACGGATTCAGTAAGGAAGTACTGAACAAATTACCGATGGAGTTTGCCATTGAGGCCCAGAAACTGCTGGAAATTTCATTGGAGGGTTCTGTAGGATAGGATTTGAACCGGATATTGATCAATTATTTTTTGGTTGAGCCAAAAGACAAATTTGCATTAAAGAATTTAGATTCTTAATGTTTAAAATAAATTAGTATTTCATTTGCAGGATAGTCCTTTTATAATTAATGGTTTAGGGTTATAAAAGAAACGGTTGAGTCTAGCCTTGCGATAAATTTGAATATATGTTAGAGATAAAAAACTTGCACGCTAGGATTGAAGACGGTGCACAAATCTTAAAAGGAATTAACCTTGAAATAAAGCCGGGTGAAGTTCATGCGATCATGGGACCTAACGGAGCGGGAAAATCTACCCTTTCTTCTGTCATCGCCGGAAAGGAAGATTATGAAGTGACCGAAGGGGAAATCATATTCGACGGCGAAAACATTATTGAGGATGCCCCTGAGGAAAGAGCACACAAAGGCGTATTTCTTTCCTTCCAGTATCCGGTGGAAATACCGGGCGTATCAGTAACCAATTTCATCAAAGCTGCCCTGAATGAAAACAGGAAAGCCAATGGACTGGAAGATATGCCTGCAAAAGAAATGCTGGCCCTGATCCGGGAGAAGTCTGAAAAGTTGGGAATCAAGAAAGATTTCCTTTCAAGGTCACTGAACGAAGGGTTTTCCGGAGGGGAGAAAAAAAGGAATGAGATCTTCCAGATGATGATGCTTAATCCGAAACTGGCCATTCTTGACGAAACCGATTCCGGCCTGGATATCGATGCCTTAAGAATTGTTTCAGACGGTGTCAATGCATTTAAGAATGAAGGGAATGCCGTACTTCTGATTACCCATTACCAGAGACTGCTTAACTATATCCAGCCTGATTTCGTTCATGTACTGGCCAATGGAAAAATCATCAAGACCGGAGACAAATCCCTTGCACTGGAACTTGAGGAGAGGGGATACGACTGGTTATTGAACTAATCCAGAATAATAGAATGGTACGGAATGAATGAGAGGCAATAGTACCGATCTCCGTACCTGATACATTCCATTCTGTAGAATGAACGTAATTTCAGCCTAATAAAAAGAAAAAAATGGTGCAAACCAAAGATATACCAGTAATGGCATTACAAGAACAGATTACAGAAAACCATCCTGCTTTTCTGGAAAGTCTTCGTCACCGATTTCTTGACGATGACCGCAAAGCAGCGCTTCAAAGATTTGAAAGTGCCGGTTTTCCTACCAAAAAAGACGAAGAATACAGATATACCAACCTGAAGGAAATTACTGAGAAAGCCTACAGTTTTTTTCCTAAAGAAAACCATAACATTACCAAAGAGCAGCTGGACCAGCTTCACTTGGGAGAAGAGAATTTCGACTGGATTACTTTTGTGAACGGTAAACTTCGAAAGGAACTTTCCAGGGTTTCCATTGAGAATGTTGAATTCCTTTCTTTCAACTATGCCCTGAACGACGAAAAGCATAAAGATGTTTTTGAAAAGTATTTCAATACTATTGCTTCCAGGGATTCTGCATTCACCAACCTGAACCAGGCCTATTGCAAATATGGGTTCTTTCTGAAAGTTCCGAAAAATGTAGTGATCGAAAAACCGATCCATATTTTTTACATTTCCCAGAATCAGGAAGAGAACACCTTTTATAATACGAGAAACCTTCTGATTGTAGAAGAGGGTGCCAAAGTGGAAATTATTGAAAGTCATCATAATTTCGACAGTACGTACGTCCTGACCAATTCCGTAACAGAAATTTTTACCTATCCGAATGCAAAAGCCGACTGGCATAAGCTTCAGAACGACAGCGACACTTCTTATCTGATTGACAATACGTTTGCAAGACAGGAAAAAGACAGCCTGACCACGGTAAATACTTTTTCTTTTGGCGGAAAAATCGTGAGGAATAATCTGGATTTCATTCATAACGGATCGAATATCAATTCATTTATGAACGGAATTACCATTATCGGGAAAGACCAGCTGGTAGACCACCATACGGCAGTTCACCACAATTTCCCGAATTGCGAAAGCTACCAGAATTATAAAGGAATTTTCAGCGGCAATTCACACGGTGTTTTCAACGGAAAGGTATTTGTAGATAAGATTGCCCAAAAAACCAATGCTTATCAGCAGAATAACAATGTGCTGCTGAGTGAAGGTGCGAAGATTGATACGAAGCCGCAGCTGGAAATTTTTGCAGACGATGTAAAATGCTCCCACGGATGTACGGTAGGCCAGCTCAATGAGGACGCACTGTTTTATCTGAGAGCCAGAGGAATCTCCAAAAAGGAAGCCCAGGCCTTATTATTGTATGCCTTTGCAAACGATGCGATGCAGAATATCGATATCGAACCGCTAAAAGAAAAAATTTCAAAGCTTCTGGCAGAGAAACTGGAAGTGAAGATAGAATTTTAATATGATATAGTAGTTGATCTGAAAACGGCCGTCTCGAAATGAAACGGCCGTTTTTTATTCATATTGGGGGTGTACTTCAGTTGGGCATATTCTATCTCACTTTTTCCCGGATACTCATCTTCTATAAAATCTTTACAGGCTTATCTGAAAATGCGCGGTAGGCAGAATATGTGACCACAGCAAAGAAAGGAGCCGTTAAGACAATCCCGATTCCACAGAGCACTACCCCGCTCCATGACATAAGCATTCCCACTATGGTAACAGCCAGAAAAGTTCCGTAGTTCTGCCGGGCCAGGGCTGCTGATCTTTTAAGTGCTTCAATGGCTGATGCGTCTTCGAAAAGCAAAACCGCATATCCTGATAGCAAAAAAGGATATACCAAAAGCAACGGAAAGAAACAGAAAAGGGCTGCAAAACCCGATAGCAGTCCGGCGATTATGCTGTATATTATAATCTGTATAAAATTCTTATGGTATCCTATAAAAAGATCTGAGAACCGTGCTTTTATCCTGTAATTGTACTTAGCTGCAATAAAAATAAGGCCGGTATACAGCGGAGATAAAAGCAGGACAAAAATCCCTGATAACGTAAGGAAAGTTGAGAATCCCGGAATTTCCCCATAATTGAATTCAGAATAATATCCTTCATTGCTTCGGATCTCATCAAGCATCTTTACAGAATCGAAACCTATTGCATTCTGTATGATATAGGAACCGGTTATATATATAAGCATTGCTATGATTCCATACAATGCAATGCCTTTATACATGGCAAGCGCATGGTTGATAATGGAAGAGGTCTTTCTTTCGGGAACAAAATCCGGATGGTCGAATTCATTAAGTTGAGCCATGATTTATAATTTTAATGTTGGTGTATCGGAAGTGTATCAAACAGGATGCTGACCTTTTGCTTTATGGTAGCTGTTGTGGATTAGATTTCTGAAAAACAGACTTTTTAGAATTCTGTTGTAATCCCGGATCAGCATTTTCTTTTAAATTCTATACAGCTATCTCATTATACCGGTTAAGACGCAAGACTATTGATTTGCTCATTTTCCAGACTTTTTACCATTTATGAAAATATAAATTTTACTTATACCATTAATATTCCCAACATATGCACAATAACTTTTAAGTTATCAATATCGTAATTATAATAAATATTTTTTAAAAAAATATAATTAATACATGCCATTAGCGAATAATATTTAACAATTAAGCAATACACTGTTTGGTGATTTTTTATATATTTGTACTACAATCACCTTTTTTTATGAAAAAATTTAATCTTTTAGTACTGCTTCTTGCATTTTTTTGCATGCCGCATTTATTCCGATCGCAACAGGCTGACAGGCTGTATCTGTCGTTTGCCGCCACAGGACGCGTTTACGACATTACGGGGATTACTGGTACAACGTCGCTCCCTGCACCGCTTACCTCGCCTGCACCAACAAACTTGGCTGATATCAGTAATCTCGCTGTAGGGTATGATAATCCCGGAGGCAATCCCGGGACGATCGTATTTATCCATTCCAATACACCGGCGAACAGCGTGCTTTATAAAAACAATGTTGCCATCACCCCGGCAGTTACCCTCCCGACAGTACCCATAGGCGGAATCGGGACCAACAATGTACCGGGTACCTATTTCGGAAGGGTATACGGATTCCAGTCCAATACCAAATCACTCTATCCGATCTATCCTTCCGGAACGACCTTAGCGATTACCGGTGATGCCGACTGGACCAACGGAACTACCTTCAGTACTGATACATTTTTTGATTATGAGAACCATATTTATATGTTTCTCAATGCCCCCAATAGTGGCGGCAGGTATCTGTATAAAATTGCCATTGCTACCGGAGTTGCCTCCAAGGCAGCCCTGATTACCGGACCCGCTGCAACGGTAGCTTCTATGCAGGGTATGGCTTACCTGAACGGAAACGTATATACTGTTTCCCTTATCGGAACCTCCACCGGAACGGCCAACACCCTTCAGATCAACAGCATCAATATTTCTACCGGGGTGTCCACTACAGTGGCCACTTTTAATGTCGGCAGCAATTTCGGAAACCTGGACCTCGCTTCCGTGCCGTATTATGTGCCTTTTACCTTCACCTGCGGCGGGGCTGCCTTCCAGGGGAATTCCACGTTCTCCACAGGCTATGCCTCTACCCGGACGGTAAGGATCCCCATATCCAATGTCTACGGACCGGGCACCTACACCATCAATGTATCCGGTACCGATTTTGCCACCACTTCGCAAACCGTTACCATTGCTTCCGGGACCACCTTTGTGGATGTCCCGGTAACCTACAACG
>NZ_CAJYMO010000089.1 GCF_913776365.1 uncultured Chryseobacterium sp.
AACTGGCACAGGGTGAAGATGAGAACGGAAAATATTATATGCTGTATTTCGAGAAAGAAGTATAACCAAGCAGAAGGCTGCTGCCACATAGGAATATGCATTGACTGATCCGGAGGGCCCTGGGAATGACTACAGAGCCGCTTCCGGAAGTCTGACAAACCGGGAGATGGCCGGATGGTGGCAGGAGACTGTATGTAATATCCTATCCGGATGAACCGGGGCATCAGGCTCCGGTAGAAAATAAAAGCGGGCAAAAACCATTGGTCAGTTCCTCCCAAACTGCAGCAGGATCTGAAGGATGGCAAGGTAAGAACCCATAGGAACAGGAGTTATGGATTGCTGCCATCCGTGTAAACTTTAAATAAGTTATTCGGTAAATAATTAATTTACAGAAAATATCCCCTGTTTATGAATAAATATACAGTTTTCCGGACTTTTTAACGTATTTTATTTCTGTGGTACCCGTTTTGAGTGAAAAATATACCACAGCTGTAAAAAAAATATTATATTTGATTGTTCAAAGTATTATATGAATTTTGTAGAGTGTCATGAAGAGCCTATCCATATTCCGGGCTACATACAAAGTTTTGGCTATCTGATTGGCATCGCTGCAGAATCTCATTCCATTACTTTTTTCAGTGAGAATATAAAAGATATTTTTCCCGTTGAAAGCCCTGAACAGCTTTTCGGCAGGAAACTGACTGATTTTACAGAGGTCTTCAGAAGCATCATCGAATCCGATATCTACACCTCACTTCCTAATTTTACCAAACGGGATAACGAGACCTTTTTCGATAAAATTCATATCGGAAGCGCAGAATACCATCTTTCCGCTTTCCGCAGCAAAGGCAACATTTTTCTTGAGCTGGAAAAAGTAGTATGGAATCCGAAGAAAAAGATTTCCAATAAATATGATAATTTCTACATCAGTGATGACGAGCAGGAAATCTGGGACCAGCTGCTGGGTACGTTGTCCAGGATCGTGAACTACGACCGGATGATGGTTTATAAATTCATGATGGACGGATCCGGGAAGGTAATAGCCGAGAAAACCAATGACAGCCTCGAAAGCTACCTTGGCCTTCATTATCCGGAATCCGATATTCCTATCCAGGCCAGGGAACTGTACCTGAAAAAAAGGAAAAGGATTTTCAGTGATGTCCATTCGGAACCGGTACCTATCGTAAGCAGAAGCAAAGAGCCTATCGACCTTACCTATTCTTCCACCCGGGCCATGTCGCCGATCCATGCACAGTACATCAAAAATTCAGGAGCTTCTTCAAGCTTCAGTGTTTCCATTATCATAGACGATCATCTCTGGGGACTGGTTACCTGCCAGAACATGGAACCCAGGCATATCGACCTCGAGGACCGTGTACAGGCCGGTATCTTCACGGCACTGGCAGCCAATGCCTATTCATCTTTCAAATCCAAAAATGAGCTCAATTACCGGCTGGAACTCAACAGTAAAGCCCTGCAGCTGAAATCGGAGTTCCTGAAGCACAACAGCCTTTTTGATTCGCTGGTGGACAACAAAGCTGAAATCTGCAGCCTTCTGGAAGCAGACGGGCTTGCCATTGTAGCAGACCGAAAGATGGTAACCGAAGGAAGTATCCCGGCTGCGGAAAAGATCCATGCCATTACCGACTGGGCGCATGAGCATACCGACGACAGCATTTACATGAGCAGGAGCTTCCTGAAAGACCATGGCCAGGAACTGGGCCTGGATACAAAGGCTGCAGGCGTAGTGATCTACTTTATCGAAAGAAGTAAAAACAATCTGCTGATCTGGTTCAGGAAAGAATTCGACGAACATATCGACTGGGCCGGAAACCCGGAAAAACAGATTGACACCATTTACCAGGACGGAGAAGAAAAGCAGGTGGTTTCCCCCAGAAGCTCTTTCCGCCTTTTTACCGAAAACATCAAAGGGAATTCCAAAAGATGGAACTCCAGGAATATGGCTGCCCTGCAGACGGTGCGCGATCTCATCCTGGAGACTTCCCATAAAAATTATTCCACCATCAAGAAGCTTCACGATGAGCTTAAAAAAGTAAATGAAGAGCTTGACAGTTTTTCCTATACCATTTCCCATGACCTGGGAACGCCGCTTACGGTAATGAAGCTTAATGCCCAGATGCTCCTGAAGACCCTCACGGACGCGTCTGATAAAAGCAAGAACAAGATCAATTCCATTATCGAGGAGATCGATAATATGGCCGTGATGATGAATGATGTACTGCAGCTGAGCCGTGCCAAGCACAGCGAAATCCAGCTGGAAAGCCTGGAAACCTTACGTACCATCGAAAAGATTTCCGCGAATGCGAAAATTACTTTCGATACCGAGAAAAGTTCGGTAATCATCGGGGAATGCCCGGAAGTACTGGCGGACCAGACGATGATGCACCAGGCCTTCCTGAATGTCATCAACAACGCCATTAAATATTCTTCACAGCAGGAAGCCCCCGTAGTCACCATCGAAGGGAAGGAAGAAGGGGAATTCGTAGTCTACAGGATTTCAGACAACGGAATCGGGATTCCGGAGGAAAATAAGCACAAAATGTTCAAAATCTTCAACAGAATGGATAACGCCCGGAAGTTCAAAGGAAACGGCGTAGGACTCTCCATCGTACAGCGGATCATGAAAAGGCTTGGTGGCGATGTGGATTATACCGCTAATGAAGGCGGCGGCACCTGTTTTGTCCTGACCTTCCAGAATCCTAACTTTTAACATTATTTATATCTTTATGGTATCCGAATATCTAAAGCAGCATACGGCAGAATATCACGACGCAGCCGAAGCACTCTTCAATTCCGGGAAAATCTTCAGTAAAACCTTCAGCCTGGATGACTATAAAAAGATCATCGGGACAAACTACCTGATGCTCCTTCATGCCGAAGACCGTATTTTCAACCGTCTTTCCGACACATTCGGGGACATTCTTCAGCTTGAACAACGCAGAAAGCTTCCCCTGATCGAGAAAGACCTTGAAGGCCTTGATCTTGAAAGCCGCACTGTTTCCGGAGGTCCTGAATTTGCCAACGAGCATGAAGCGCTGGGTGCGATGTATGTTATTGAAGGTTCAACGTTAGGCGGGAATGTGATCGCCAGACAGCTCTCTAAGACCGAAGGATTTGACCGGGTAACATTCCATTTCTTCGGATGCTACGGCGATCAGACAGGCGCGATGTGGAAAAATTTCAAGGAAATACTCGATACCCGGGTTCCGGAAGATCAATATGACGAAGTACTTGCCGGCGCCCGCAAACTCTATACTTTTTTATTACACGTCAATTAAACGGCAGTAAGGGAGTACAAAACCTTATAAATATCATATTTAAGATAATTAGATTCCTGAAAAATTGCCCAATTTTTCAGGAATTGTTAAATTTGGGCGTTTTCAGGAGGAAATGCAATAAAATACAACACGAATCCTGAGAGCTGCATGATAGCAATCAATAAAACAATAAACAGTATACATTAGGAAACTGTAAAGTTCCGTAATACCATTAAAAACAATAAATAAAGATATTATGAAAGTAACCGTAGTAGGTGCAGGCGCTGTAGGAGCCAGCTGTGCAGAATACATTGCTATGAAGAACTTCTGTTCGGAAGTGGTTTTGGTCGATATCAAAGAAGGTTTTGCTGAAGGAAAAGCGATGGACCTGATGCAGACGGCCTCGTTAAACGGATTCGATACAAAAATCACCGGGACCACAGGAGATTACAGCAAAACTGCAGGTTCTCATGTAGCGGTAATTACATCCGGAATTCCGAGAAAGCCGGGAATGACCAGAGAAGAGCTGATCGGGATCAATGCAGGGATCGTTAAGGAAGTAACTGAAAACCTGGTTAAAAACTCTCCTGAAGTAATCATTATCGTGGTTTCCAACCCGATGGATACCATGGCTTACCTGGTACACAAGACTTCCGGCCTTCCTAAGCACAAGATCATCGGAATGGGAGGAGCTTTGGATTCCGCACGGTTCAAGTACAGGCTGGCAGAAGCGCTGGAAGCACCGATCTCAGACGTGGACGGGATGGTAATTGCTGCCCACAGCGATACCGGAATGCTTCCTCTGTTAAGCAAAGCCACAAGAAACGGAGTTCCTGTAACCGAGTTCCTGGATGATGAAAAGCAGAAATATGTAATTGAAGAAACCAAAGTAGGAGGGGCAACCCTTACCAAATTACTGGGTACTTCTGCATGGTATGCGCCGGGAGCTGCCGTTTCCGTAATGGTACAGGCCATCGCCTGCGACCAGAAGAAAATGATCCCTTGCTCACTGATGCTGGAAGGAGAATACGGACAGAATGATATCTGCCTGGGTGTTCCTGCCATCATCGGGAAAAACGGGGTTGAAAAAATCGTTAACATTACCCTTACTGCAGACGAACAGCTGAAATTCGCTGAAGCGGCACAGGCCGTGAGAGAGGTGAACGGAGACCTGAAGTTCTAAGATCATTCAATCTATATCAATAAACCGCGCCCGCAAAAAGGCGCGGTTTTTTTACGAATAAGGATGATGGAATAAAAGCCCTTCATTTTCATGCGGAAAGAAGATGAACTTGCTGCCGCCTGACTCATTCCGGTAAAGTAAGAAAGAATCGAGACGGAATTGTGAATCAGTTTTTCAGATCATATACATTCAAAAGAAAAAAACAGGATCGGCCGCTCTGGCGGGGACATGGAAAAGCAAAGGATGCGGTTTTACCCTTTATACCTCATTAACCCAACGGCTGGCTCTTCGTCTATGTTTACGTTAAAAAGAATATGAAATATGAATCCGGACTGGTTTTCAGTATAGAATCTTTTTTCCGTCCAGTTTGATAAGATTCTCCTTCTCCATTTTCCTGATGATGCGTATGGTGGTTTCCAGGGACAATCCGCTGAGAGAGGCCAGTTGCTGCCTGGTATAACCGACTTCCAGGGAGAACCTGTCTTTTTTCTCCTGCGATTCTTTCATCTGGTTCAGGATCTCAATAAGCCTGTCTTCAGCCGTTTTGCTGGTAATGGTATGGATCAGGGTCTGCTTTTCGAAAGTACGGTCAGCAAGCCTGGAATAGATGTCATTTAAGACGGAAGGATGATCTTTAAGCAATGTAAAGAACCGTTGACCGGGCAATTTAAGCGCGGTACATTCTGAAAGTGCGACGGCATTGACCGGGTAGTGTTTGCCTAAAACCAGCATTGATTCTCCCGTACCTGATTTTTCCTGAATGATATCCTGTATGAATTCTTTGCCGTCCTCAGCATACCTGTTCAGTTTTACCCTGCCTTCCACAATATAAAAATAGAACTGGGGCAGCGTATCCTGGCGAAAAAGATAATCGCCCAGGCTGTAATCGTGTTCCGTTGCTCCTATCGAACGCAGAAGTTCTTCGCTGATGCACATACGTAAAATTTTAGTATTGGATATTCCTTTGTCAGAACCGATACATACTATATCCTGAGAATATAAATGCCCTGAAGCACTTTTATATTTTCTGAGAAGAAAATATCGTAAGCTATGGCCGGATTGTTTTTTGGCCGGATCAAAGATACAGATATGGGTTACAGTAAAATATGATGTAGGTCATATTTTAAAAATGAAATATGCTCATTTTGATGTTGAATACAGGTACATATATAATGATAACCGGTGATCAGCAGTAAAGTGGCTGACTCTGATGATGAACATCAGCTTGGCCCTGAAGGCCCGGTTTGCCCTGCTCTGACTAAAATCATAACAAAAGAAAAAAAATGATTGTATATTTGCATAGTTTACCTATATATATGCTATTTCAGTGATTGACTATTTTGTGAACTGTAATCGTCATATAGAATTAGTTTATTAAGACTTATGGCTATCAGAGAAGATTTACTCATTACCTTTGGAGCAGAAATTCTCCACATCAAGCAATCCGGGATACTTTTTAAAGAGAACGATGCACCTGAGTATTATTTCCAGATTATAAAAGGAAAAGTTAAGCTTGTAAATTTTAATAACGGTAACGGAGAATTCATTCAGAGCATTCATGAAGAAGGCGACTCATTCGGGGAAATATTCCTGTTTTGTAAGCATCACAGGTATCCTGTAAGTGCCGTTGCCGCCAAAGATAGTGTGGTATTGAGGTTAGAACAGTCCAGGCTTTTGCAGCTCCTGGAGTCCGATTTTGAAATCCAGCTGAACTTCCTGAAAAGCTGCGCGGAAAGGACGTACTACAGCTATGTCTTTTTGAACAGCCTGACATCGGAAGATGCTACCCATCAGTTATTAACCGTACTTGATCATTTAAAAGAAAGCCACGCTACCCCGGAAACGGAAACACAGCGCTATAAAATCCCGTATACCCGCAAAGAGCTCTCGCATCTTACCGGTCTCCGTATAGAGACCGTCATCAGGATCTTAAGAAAATTAGAGCGGGAAAAGATCGTTGAAATCATTAAAGGCCGGGTATACTACTGATTATTGCGGTTGTCCGCGTGTTCAGCAGGACCGTCGGGCAGGGTGAACCAGAATGTGCTTCCTTTACCTTCTCCGCTTTCAACACCAATTTTACCGCCATGCCGTTCGATAATATCCGCGCTGATGTACAGTCCGAGTCCGAGTCCTGAAACCTGTATGCCTTTCGGGTCTACCCTGTAATAACGCTCGAAAAGGTGCGGCAGCTTATCCGCCGGTATCCCCGGGCCGGTATCCCTCAGTGAGACTTTCACCGAATGGCTGCTCTTTTCAATGTTCAGGAAGATCTTTCTGCTACAGGGTGCGTATTTCACGGCATTATTGATAAAATTAACGACCACCTGCTGTATCCGGTTTTCATCTGCCATGATTTCAAGGTTTTTTTCTCCTTCTACCACCAGTTCGTGGGTTCCCAGTTGCAATACATGGGAACGGCATTCGTCCACCATATGGGCCAGATTAAATTTCTTTTTGTTTAAAATAACCTTGCCTTCGTTAATCCGGGTAACATTCAGCAGCTCTTCTACCAGTTCGGAAATCTTGTCCATGCTCCTGTTGCTCTGCTCGATAAGACGGGGCAGCAGGGCAGTAGGGTTTGTCTTCATCCTTTCCAGAAGTTGTAGAGAGGCCTTTAAGCTGGTAAGGGGTGTTTTAAGTTCGTGGCTGGCAATTGAAATGAAATCATCCTTCTGCTGCTGAATCTGTTTCAGGGCAGTAATATCCATTACGGTACCCAGCAGTTTTCTGGCGTTGCCCTGGCTGTCGTAGTGAATGTTTCCCTGCAGCCGGATCCATTTTACAGCCCCTTCCGGATTAAGGATGCGGGTTTCGTAATGCAGCTTCCCGGTACTCCGGGCAGCTGCATGGGCCTGGTCGCTAAGGGAGTGGTCCAGGGGATGATAGGTAGAGAGTACCTGTGCCCTCGGGACAGGGCTGGTCACCCCGAAGATCTCATCAAATCGTTTGGAGCCAATGACCGTCTGGCTTTCGTAGCTCAGCTCATAAGTTCCGATTTCTGCCGCCTCAATGGCAAGACGGTTACGTTCTTCCACGTCTTCAATCTGCTTTCTGGCCCTCACTTTATCGGTCACATCATTGCCTACCACCATAATTGAAGTTACTGTTCCTTTCAGGTCTTTTACCGGTTCGTAAACAAAATCGATAAACACGGTATCATCTGCGCCGTTTCGGTTCAGGACGAGTTCATGCTCCCTTCCATGGAAGGCAATGCCGGTAGCAATTACCTGCTGCATCACCGGTGAATAAACTTCGGCAGCTTCCGCCACTCCCTCCCAGATAAAACGTTTTTCCAGCTGATCCCGGGATTTGCCTACCAGTTGCAGGTAGCCGTCATTCACTTCAGTAACCACAAGGTCTTCCGCCCGGATGACGCATATGGCCACCGGTGCCTGTCTGATCAGGTTCCGGAAGCGGGCCTCACTGAGCAGCAGCTCATCGTTGGACTGTGCCAGTTCTTCATTGGTAGCAGCCAGCTCTTCATTCAGGGAAGCGAATTCTTCATTGGAGGCTGCCAGTTCTTCGTTGATGTCCTGAAGTTGCTGTTCACTCAATTTCAGCGGGGTGATGTCTACACAGGAGCTGATGTATCCGGCGAAGCTTCCGTCAGAAAAAAACCTGGGCGTCCCCTTTTTCAGCAACCAGTGGTAGGATCCGTCAGACCCGAGCAGCCGCATTTCGGCACTGTAGGAAATCCGTTGTGCAAATGCCTGCTGGTGGGTATGGAGAAATTGCTGCCTGTCCTGGGGATGAATCAGATCATACCATCCTGTGCTCATCAACTGGTCTGCCGTTCGTCCGGTAAGCTGTGACCATGCCTTATTAAAATAAATCAGTTGCCCGGTCTGATCGCGCACGGCTATCAGTACATCGGTATTGTCTGCCATAGACCGGAAGCGCTCTTCGCTTTCGATCAATGCTTTTACACGGTCTTCCACCAGGTCTTCCAGTTCATTATTCATGCGGGAAAGTTCTTCCCTGCCTGTCTGGAGTTCCTCATTCACTGCGCTTAATTCTTCATTTGCTGCAGCAAGCTGCTCGTTCAGTGACTGCTCGCGGATCAGCAGCTCCTTATTCTGGCTGGCTTCCTGCAGTTCACGTCTGTTTTTGTAACGCTCGGTAACGTCAGTGGCTGTATGCAGTATGGCGATGACCCGGCCGCTGCCGTCTTTAATGGCACGGTATTCAAAATCAAAATAATAGGTATCCAGCATTCCGTCTACCCGTATTTCGGCAGGCGTATCTTTTCCTGAGATCGTAATGCCTTCACGCCATACCTTTGCAAACATTTCGATAAAGGGCTGGCCTGACAGTTCCGGCAGTGCTTCTTCGAGACTTCTCCCGATAATCTCCGGTCCCCGGCCCCAGATGGTTAGCATCGCCTGATTGGCAAATTCAATTCTGGCATCTTCGCCAACATGCACAGCGGTAGCAGTGCCGGAAAAAGAAAGTACATGGGTCAGCTGTTCAAAATTCAAAGGGACTACAGGATGCGTCATTATCATTTAGGTTTCAGTTCACGAAAATACAAAAATAGGAGATATTCCCTGTGTTCATACCGCTGAAAAGCGTACCATGAAACGTTTTTTTCATACCATGATCATAGCAATTCCGGACTGCCGAAAAGTGAATTGTCGGAAATTCCGCTTTCAGCCGGGATGAAATAGAGACCTCTCAGACACACAATACAGGCCTGAAAAATGGGCGGCGATCAGGTGCCGTATAAAAACAACTGGCCCGGTAAGCCTTACATCCCTGTAAAAAAGCATGCACAAGTCCGGTTATTGTGGCTCTCCGGGGTGCAAAGCAGGATAGGGCAGAGGAGTGAGAGTTAATTTTTGCTCCGTACCGAATAAAATTCCTTCATTTTATACTGTGAAAAGATTGATACCTTTGCCTGCATCAGCTAAATACATAACATTGGGAAACTTTCAGCGCATGGCCGTCAGATTCTTCATCATTACCACAGCCTGTCTATATTTTAAATTAATCATTGGTATTGATTGCAAGGGCCTGTGAAGATTTGGTGTAAATCTTTCTCATCCTGCGGATCTCAAACGACAGGCCTGCTGACGCTAAGGAAAAGAGATAAGCGTATAAGAAACGAACTCGTAACGTATCTGGAATTGCATCATATTAACCGGCGAAATACAATTCCGGGATCAGATTGTTTTTTTAAACTGTTGATATTTACTATGATATAAGGCTAGGAGTAAGTTTGATTTATAAAAAAATGGTATTGTCTCATTTTTTAGACAATAATCATTAAATTTGCACCGCAAAAATATGATCCGGGACCATATTGAATTCACGCTAGTAGACACAATTTTAGAAGAGACTTTTTTGTCATCAATTGAATGTTAGTTTATAAAAATATCTGGAGCCTGCGCTCCGGGTATTATCAGTAAATTATAATTATTGATCTGTTTTAAAATAATTCACTAGTATATGAAAAGATTTGATCTTTTATTATTGCTTCTTGCATTTTTTTGCATGCCGCATGTATTCCGCTCACAACAGATTGACAGGCTGTACCTGTCATTTGCCGCAACAGGGCGTGTTTATGACATTACGGGGATCACCGGAACCGTCTCGCTTCCTGCACCCATTGCCACCCCCGCACCTGCAACCGCTACTGAAGTCAGCAACCTGGCTGTAGGGTATGATAACCCCGGAGGCAACCCCGGGAGCGTAGTATTTATCAATTCCGACATTGCAGCCAATGCGCCGATCTATAAGAACGGTGTAGCCATGACTCCGCCTGTTACAGGACCCAATGTACAGATCGGGGGAATCGGGACCAACAATGTACCGGGTACCTATTTCGGCAGGGTATACGGATTCCAGTCCAATACCAAATCACTCTATCCGATTTATCCTGCCGGGGCCGTTGTACCCATCACCGCGGCAGCGGGAGATACCGATTGGAACTCAGGAGCAACATTTGGAACCGATACGTTCTTTGATTATGAGAACAACATCTATACATTCCTAAATAATTCCACAAATACCGCAAGATACCTGTATAAAATATCCATTGCCACCGGAGTCGCCTCCAAAGCATCCCAGCTTACAGGACCTGCTGCAACGGTAGCAGGAATCCGAGGAATGGCTTATCTGAATGGGCTTGTCTATACGGCAACCCTTACCGGTGCTTCCGGCGGTACCACCAATACCATCCAGATCAACAGCATCAATATTTCTACCGGGGTATCCACTACAGTGGCCACTTTTAATGTCGGCAGCAATTTCGGAAACCTGGACCTCGCTTCCGTGCCGTATTATGTGCCTTTTACCTTCACCTGCGGCGGGGCGGCCTTCCAGGGGAACTCCACGTTCTCCACAGGCTATGCCTCTACCCGGACGGTAAGGATTCCGATATCCAATGTCTACGGACCGGGCACCTACACCATCAATGTATCCGGTACCGATTTTGCCACCACTTCGCAAACCGTTACCATTGCTTCCGGGACCACCTTTGTGGATGTCCCGGTAACCTACAACG
>NZ_CAJYMO010000090.1 GCF_913776365.1 uncultured Chryseobacterium sp.
CTCCATCTGTAATACCTTTTATGATGATACCTTTATCACTTAAACTTAAAACCAGATCAATAATATTTTTCAGGCTTCTTCCTAGTCGGTCCAGTCTCCAAACATAAAGTTCATCACCTTCTCGAAATTGTTCGATCATCTTATCTAGCTCCGGACGATTTTTTGTTGTACCGGAAATTTTCTCCTGGTAAATTTTTTCGCATCCAGCTTTTTCAAGTGCTTCAATCTGTAAATCTAAATTCTGGTCTCTGGTTGAAACCCGCGCATATCCAATTTTCATAATTTGTTACATTAAACTCATACTTTGTAAATTTATGAAACTTTGTTTAGTGATACGATATTTTGAGAAAATATATTTAAAAAATAAAGTGATCAGATCCGACAACTTTAAAAATCTCACAAAACCACCGTTTTATTCTTACAGAACACACTTTTAATGAAGACTGTTTTTGAATATAGTTTACTAAGAGTAAATAAGTTCGCCTAAAGAAGTTCAGAGAATGGCAATATTACAAACCTTCCAAAAGCAAAAACCTCATCAAATCTGATGAGGTTTATATTTTAAAAAGATAAATCAATTATCCCTGTTTTCTGTGCGTGCTTTTCGGAGCGGCTTTGGCTGCGGAAGTGGCTTTTACTTTTGGAGCAGCTGGCTTTTCAGCTTTTGGGGCTGCTTTTTTAGGCGCATCTTTTTCTACGTTTACTTCTTCAGTTGCAGGTTCGCCGTCTAAGGTTTCAGGCTCTGCTTTTACGAAGCTTTCCGGCGTGATGTACCCTGCTTTCTGAAGGATGTTGTACCATTGGGCCAGTTTTTTAATGTCGGAAGCATATACTCTTTCGGTATCATAGTTCGGAAGAGACGCCGTCATGAATTCTTTCAGCTCAGCTTCGCCGGCCTTATGCGGAATAGCTTCCTTATAATCGTAGTTTTTAGCAATATTTTCAAACACTTCAAATAAAGGAACTTCTTTGTCCACGGTAAACATGGCAATGTTATCCAACAGGCTCACTTGGCTTGAGTTTCCGATGCTTACCTTTTTTTTGGAGGTTACATCTTCAATGATGAATCCGTTTCTCAGTTGGGAAACCAATTTGAAAAGTCCCGGTTTTCCGGAGATTGAAATTATTTTTTCTAACAGCATAATTTTATTTTTTGTAAATCCTGCAATCCGCCTGCAGCGTTTTGCGCTTGTTGTTTTTAATTTTTTTTATCCTTATTACTTATTTATTTAGGGAACCTCATCTTATAGCCGATGTTGACGTCTCCCTGCGTGATTTTATTCAGTTTCCCTTTCACCAGCTTCTTTTTCAGGACGCTCAGGTGGTCGGTGAACAGGATGCCTTCGATATGGTCATACTCATGCTGAATTACGCGGGCTCTAATATCGGAAAAAGTTTCTGTATGTTTCACAAAATTTTCGTCATAATATTCGATAACGATGGTTTCCTTTCTTTTCACATCTTCCCGTACATCCGGGATAGACAGGCAGCCTTCGTTGAACTTCCATTCTTCGCCGGATTCTTCAAGGATCTGGGCATTGATGAATACTTTTTTAAACTCAGCCAGCTCCTCCTTAATGTCTTCATAATCCTCATCCTCTGCAAGCGGTGAAACATCGATCACGAACAGGCGGATATCCAGGCCAATCTGCGGTGCGGCCAGCCCTATGCCGTTCGCACTGTACATCGTTTCAAACATATTGTCAATCAGTTCCTGAAGATGGGGATATTCTTTGTCGATATCCTTGGCTACTTTTCTCAGCACGGGGTCTCCAAATGCTCTTATCGGTAATATCATTTTGTTTTCTGTTCTAAAAAATTCTGCAATATAATGGTTGCACTCACTTTATCTATCAGTCCTTTTTCCTGGCGCTGCTTCCTGTTTTTCCCGCTCTGGGAAATGAAAAACGATGCCATCTTTGAGGTAAAACGCTCGTCAAAACGGTGTACCACCACTTCCGGAAACTCTTTCCGGAAGAGCGCTATAAACTTCAGAATGTCCGTCTCCACTTCGGAAGCATTCCCTTTCAGGTCTGTGGGAAGGCCGATAACGACTTCATCCACGATATTTTCATTAAAATATTTTTTCAGAAAAAGCAAGACCGATGAAGTGGCTACCGTATCAAGACCGCTCGCAATGATCTGCATATCATCGGTTGCGGCCATACCGCAACGTGCTTTTCCGTAATCGATCGCAAGGATTTGTCCCATAAGTCTGCAAATTTAGTAAATTTTAATGATTTTATTCCCCACCCTGTTTTTTTTATAGAATCCTGTTTTTATTCCGCCATTTTTTTTATATTTTTATTCTTTAAACCCAATTCATATGAAGCAACTCATCCTCGTACGGCATGCCAAAAGCGACTGGCCGGAAGAGACAGAAGATTTTGACAGGCCTTTGGCAGACAAAGGATTAAAAGAGGCCGAACGCATGTCCGCATTCATGAAAAACAGCAACGTGGCCATTGATTATTTTGTATCGAGCCCGGCATTGCGCGCCCTTACTACCTGCGAGGTATTCAACCGTACGTACCAGCTCAGCATTTCTACGGATGAAAAGCTATACCATCCTTCGGAGAGCAATTTTGAATCTGTGATCTACGACCTGGACGATCAGGTTCAGTCTGTTGCCTTTTTTTCCCATAACAACGGCATTTCCAATTTTGCCAATTCCATTTCCGAAGACATTTTCCATTTTCCCACCTGCGGGGTTGCCGGTTTTGAAGTCGACTGCGAGTCATGGTCCGAATTTGCCGGTGCCAACAAAAGACTGCTGTTCTTCTATGAGCCCGGAAAAATTTAGATGGGACCTGACCCATCAATTAAGTTCATAAAAAAACAGGCCGGAGCCTGTTCAGACCATCAGGGGTTTCCTGATTGTATCATGTTTCCTTCTCAGATCAGGATTTCCTTTTCAGATCAAGGTCTTCAAAATCAAAGCTGAAGTCGGTTATATCGGAAACCGGTTTTACTTTTGCCGACTGTGCTTTTCCGGTTTCATCATAATCGAAAATAAGATAGGCATCGGCATCATAGCTTCTGTCATCCCATCTGATGATAAAGGTATTATTGGAATACGGAAGCAGCTCCCCCTTTAATCTCGGAGAATTTTTGCACAGGATCCTGTAGGAATTGCCCTGCGGCATAATTTCCACGTCCCCAAACCATAGGTCATGATAGGTGCCGGTAAACTGTTCCGCTTTCGGCTGCAGGTTCTTTTCCTTTTTGAACAGCTCTGATTTTGCCAGCGCTTCTTTCTTCTGTTTTTCATACATTTCCTCTGCCTTTTTCATCCTGTCACCATAGGTCTTCAGCCAGTTCCTGTCGGCGATGCCCAGATAGGAATCCTTCACGGTATTGGTAATGGTATTGAAAGCTGACCCGGACTGCTGGTTGGTGAGGACCACGATCCCGAGTTTCATATCCGGAATCAGCGTAAACTGCGTTACCGTCCCGATGAGCCCTCCGGTATGCTGAACCTGCCTGTGACCTTTCACATCGCTCAGGAACCAGCCCATCCCGTATCCGTAAAAATTGGTATCATAAGGGTTTTTGGGAGCTATGCCGGACGGGATCTGCAAACTCCACAGCTGCTGGACGTTTCGGTCCGACACCAGTTTTTTCCCGTCTCTGGTCGTGAAATTATTCAGCAGGAATTCTGCCCAGAGCGTCATATCTTTGATGTTGCTCATGATTCCTCCTGCCGCATTGGCGGTTTCATTCCAGTCATGGGGAACAGCAACGGCCTTTCTGTCTACCGGAGCATGGGCATCGATTTTATTAGAGACCGCCTTTGTCCTGCTATAGCTGCCAACGCTGGATGCCATGCCGACCGGCTTCATGATTTTCTGTTCGATGAAATCTGCCCAGCTCATTCCGGAAACCCTGTGGATGACCTCACCGGCTACGATGAACATGATGTTGTTATAGTCCAGAGTAGTCCTGAACGGGTTTTCAGGCTTCAGATAGCGTACATTACGGACAATATCATTCACTGTCAGGTTTCCTCCTTCCGGAAAGAACATCAGGTCTCCCTGCCCCAGCCCCAGTCCTGCCCTGTGGGTCACGAGATCTTTAATGGTAACATTCTGGGAAACGTAGGGATCGTACATCCGGAATTCCGGAATGTATTGGGAAACCCGGTCGTCCCAGTCCAGCTTTCCTTCGTCTGCCAGGATGGCCAGTGCAGTGCAGGTAAAGCCCTTGGAATTGGAAGCAATCCCTACAAGTGTGGCATCGTCCATAGGCTGTTTCGTGGTAAGGGAACGTACCCCGAAGCCTTTAGAATATACTGTTTTTCCATCTTTGATGATCCCTACGGACATTCCCGGCACATCAAAAGTCTGTAAGGTATTCCGGATGAGTTCATCCAGCTTTTTCTCTTCCACCTGGGCCTGGGCTACTCCAACGGCCACCAACAGGAAGAAAAAAGAAAGTTTCTGCTTCATTTTTAAATTTTTCCCAAATGTAATAATAACCCGGTTAAATGCCAGCATTAATTTCTCCCCGTATGTCTATCCCTGATTTTCCTTTTACATTCTTTCTGTACGGCGTATTGTTTGCTGCTGTTCCGGGACAGCATCTCGCTGTCAAAATATTTTAATAACAGAAAATTGATCGTACCTTTGCGGGTATTCATATAATCCTTTATCTATGACACGAATCCTGCTTCTTTCCGATACGCATTCCTATATGGACGAACGGATTTTGGAATATGCCGGCCAGGCCGATGAAATCTGGCATGGCGGTGACTTCGGAAGTATGGAAGTGGTTGAGCAGCTTGAACAAATCAAGCCTTTGAAAGGGGTTTACGGAAATATCGACGATGCAAAAATCCGTTCCGGGTTTCCGGAAGTCAGCCGTTTTACCTGTGAAGAAGTGGAAGTGCTGATGATCCACATCGGCGGTTATCCCGGAAAATATACCCCGCTGGCAAAGGCAGAAATTGCGGATAAAGCCCCAAAACTGTTTATTTCAGGGCATTCCCATATTTTAAAGGTGATGCATGACCAGAAAAACAGCCTGCTGCACCTGAATCCGGGGGCCTGCGGAAAGCAGGGCTGGCATAAGATGCGCACCATGATGCGGTTTGTGATTGACGGTTCTGAAATCAGGGATCTGGAAGTGATTGAACTGGGACCGAAGTCTTACAATGTATAATTCAGGATTCAAAAATCAACAGTCAGGATTTAAGGTTTACCATTGAAAATTTGAAATTAATGTTTAATAGCAGGAAGCGGGACGGGTTCCCGGTTCCGGAAGTTTGGAAAATAGATGAAAATAGGTGATCGTGTTTCTGTAGTGGATGAAGATTTAAGCGGAGTAATAACTTCGGTGAACGGAAGTGTTGTAGTCTTCAAAGATGAATATGGCTTTACGTACCAGTATGAAAAAAGCCAGCTGGTGCCGAAGACTTCTTCACTGTATGAAAATATGCAGGTCGTAAGAAAAGCGGAACCTCAGAAAGCCATTTCCAGAAAGCATCAGCGGAACCCTCTGGTGCTGGACCTCCATTTTCATCACCTGGTAAAGAATCCGCATGACTATGACAGCTTTGAGCGGCTTTTCATCCAGAAGGAACGGCTGCTGGAAACGTTGGGCTTCTGCCGGAAGAACCATCTGAAGAGACTGGAAATTGTTCACGGCATCGGAGACGGCGTGTTGCAGCGAATGGTATGGGATGTCCTGGAAAGCCAGACCGGGCTGGATTTTTACAATAAGGAAATACTTCATCATCAATCCGGTGCGGTAATGGTAGAATTTCACTAAATTTGCACGAATAGAAATATGAACGTACTCAATTTACTTTTTACCAAAGACGGATTAACCTACCAGATTGCTGCCAATAAGAGCATTACGGAAGAAAAATCGTATTTCGTGGATGAAGAATCTCCGGAGAACCTCATTGCCGATGCGCTGGAAAATGCCCTGCTGAAACAAAGGTATGATGAAATACACGTGATCTCGGCACTCAACCATTTTACCCTGATGCCGGAAGGATTTTCCGAACACGAAGCAGGTTTTGACCTGATTGCCTTCAATGCGCCGGTAGATAAGGAAAAAGAAGAACTGATGCTTTCCATCAATGAAAAATTCAGGATTCAGTTCTATTACACTTTTCCGAAAAATTTTTATAAGAAAATAAAGGAACTGGCTGTACCGGTACAATTCAATTTTTCCGGCGAAAAATTCCTGAATTCCATCAGTAACAGGAATACCAAGGAAATCCATATCAACCTCTACCATAACCAGTGCGAATTTTTTGCCATCGACCAGAAAAAAATGATCCTGTATAACAACCTGGATGTAAATTCTGAAGTGGACTTCCTGTATTTCGTGATGTTTACCTTAAGCAAAATCGGGTTCGGCATCCATGAAACTACCTTTTTCGCATACGGGGAAACCACAGAGAACGAAACCTTTATTTCGGAACTCCGGAAATTCGTGAAGAACCTTAAAATTGTATTTGATAACGTTCCAAACAAAAATTTTATCTTAAATTAGATTCTGAAATCAGAGCGCCGGATCCGGCAGTCTGTTGCTTTAATCTACAAATTTACACTTACTATGTACAGAATCATCTCAGGCAAATGGAAAGCCAAAAAAATAGCCGCGCCGAAGAATTTCGAGGTAAGGCCCACTACGGATTTTGCGAAGGAAGCGCTTTTCAGTATCCTGGAGAATACGTATGACATGCAGTCAATTGCTGTCCTGGACCTGTTCGCAGGCATCGGATCCATCAGTTTTGAATTTGCTTCCCGGGGATGCCAGGATGTAACTTCCGTGGAAATGAATCCCAAGCATACCAGCTTCCTGAATTCCACCGCTTCCGAACTGGGCTTCAGTCTTCAGGTAAGCGTTCAGCGGGGCGACGTGTTCGACTGGCTGAAGAAATTCCGTAACAGGAAATCTTTCGAAATCGTCTTTTCGGATGCTCCTTTCGAAACGGAAGAAAAAAAATACCACGAGATTATTTCTCTTGTTCTGAACAATAAATACCTGAAAGAGAACGGGGTCCTCATCATCGAGCACCAGAGCCGGATGAAATTCGACCACCCGAACCTGACGGATACCCGGAAGTATGGCAATGTCAGCTTCAGCTTCTTCAGGCCCAACAGGGAAGAAGAAACAGCATTCACAGAATCAGCAGAATAATAAGGAATTTTTCCTGATTTTTTGTTTTCTGAGCATCGGTTTCCGGCCTCCTCATTCATATAATCCCTATTCTACGGGATCCTTTTTCATGTGCCGGCAGCTGTCTTACCTGTTCTACTGAAGATTGCGTGATTTTCTCCGGGCTCATTCGGTGATGTAATAGTGTACACCGCCTTACTATTTTATACTATCATATTGTACCGTTATTGCAAAAACAAATAACATACATTAGTTTTGCAACTATAAAAAAGATAGTACAAATTATGAGCTTTTTAGAAAAAATGAAATCGCGGTATACGGTAAAAAAATACAATCCGCAGGGAGATCTGAGTGAAGAAACCGTTCAGCAGCTGAAAGACATCCTGCATCTGAGCCCGTCTTCCATCAACAGCCAGCCCTGGAACTTCGTATTTGTAAACAACACTTCGGAAAACAGGGAAAAATTTGCCGGAGCTTCTTACTGGAATAAAGAGAAAGTGGATAACAGCCAGCTCCTGATCATTTTCCAGGTCCTGAAAAATCCTGAGGATTTTGAGCGCCGGATTGAGGGCACGCTTCCTGAAGGCTCCGTGAATTACTATAAAAACTTCGTAAAGCCTAAGGGCGAAACCGCCATACAGTCATGGATGGCGCACCAGGTCTACCTGTCATTGGGCGTATTGCTTTCGGCCTGTGCGGAAATGGGTCTTGATTCCACCCCGATGGAAGGCATTGAAAATGATGAATACGATGCCATCATCGGAAATTCCCAGTATAAAACCCTTTTCGCCGTAACGGTTGGAACAAGATCGGAAGAAGATACGAACCAGCCGGCACATACGCCGAAGACACGACTGGACAGGGAAAAAGTGATTGTGGAAATGTAAACCTGACAGCACCTGCCCTATCAATACAGAGCTGCCTAAATGAGGCAGCTTTTATTTTTTCCATGATAAAAAAAGATACGACAAGTTTTGTCGTTACCCGCATTTACATTGCTTCAGAATGAGTAAAAAACTTAAATGTAAATAAGAAATGGAAAAATTCGATGACGGATTCGGAGATTTATCCGGATTTAAGATCCTGTCTTTCGAAGAAGTAAGCAAAGGATTCAAAGGAGATATACATCCTTTCCGGCAGGCTTTGGAAATACAGGACGCAGAAACAACCGGTATTAAAAATGACGAATATATTAACCTTACCGGATTACTGGGCGATATAAAAGTCAGTTACAGTGGCGGAAGAGGAGAATACATGCAATATGTACCTGAAAAATACTTCAATGATACAGCCCAGAACTATATCATGGACGGCAGGAAGCACATCAGCCTTTCGGCAAAGCTTCATCTTAAAAAGGGAACAGTAAAATTCTCCCAGCGCATGGGCGTCTATAAACCCCTGATGGAAGTTTTTTTTGATGAAGACGGCCGGCTTACCTATTCCCTTACCTTCCGGTATGAAGACACCGGGCGGGATGCCATAGAACTCAATACCCACACTTTTGAAGAATATAAAAACCTGCTGCTCTATATGGGCTATGGAAATGTGGAAACCGACTATGATGCTTCGTCATTCTTTATTAGGGAGTTTACGTATTTCCTGAAGGGTTCTGCAACGGCAGATGACCTATATAAAGTGTACGGAGACCTTCCTGCTTCTTTTATCATGAAGCTTCACATTCCCACGGATGTCGTGGTTAACCATCTGAGGATACTGGCAAAAGAAGATGATACGGGATGGTTCAGCTGGACAAAAGATACGACTCCGCTTTTAATAAAAGTAACAGGCATGTTCAGGAAATTCCAGGAAGCCACAGACTATTTCTGGAAAAACCCGAAATTGCTTACCGAAATCTATGATAATCTGGACGGGCATTCAGAAGTACTGGGAAAGCTTACGTCCAATCGTATCCTTTTTGCCTCCGTGCTGAATGCATTTGCCCAGAGAGATGTCCGGTCTAAAAATAAGACCACCAAAAATGCACTTTTACACGGCAACGGCTATTTTATAGACAGTAACATCCTGGAGCTTAACGATACCTTGAACACCATCAAAGGAATCCTGAGCTTCGACTGGGATTTTGATTACAAGGATGCCGTTTTCCTGCAGCAGAAGAGAACCGTTACAAAAACTGTCGAACAACGGGAAACCGATGAATTCGGAAAAGGAGGAAGCACAACGGAACAGACCCGGACATCTACTGAAAATGTAGATCCCGGCTATCTTTACCATCCTATGCACCTTGTTCATTTTATTGATAAAGGACAGGAAGAAGCAAACCTGGTTACTGCTTTGTTCATCAAGGCCATTGCAGATGAGGAAGAATGGGCGGAAGTCATGCAGAACATCCGCGTCGGCGGAGATATCCTGGCCATTATTGCAGGATTTGTAACGATGGGGCTTACCGGGAACCTTTCCGTACTGGCGATTGCAGATCTCGGCATGGCAGGCATGGATCTGGCCTTAATGGATGATGACGTAAAAACATGGGTTGCTGATCTGCCCGGCGGAAAATGGTTTGTGGAAAACTGGGACACCATTTATGCTTTGGTGGGAGCAGGAATTTTAAGTGTAGTGATGATGGAAGGAATACTCACCCATGGCCCCGCCCTGCTGGATAAAATAAAAAATCTAAAAAACATAAAAGGAAATTATCTTACTTTTACCAGGCAGCTGGAGAAGCTAGTAGAAGAACTCCAGACGTACAGATTGAGGAATCCGGGTAACGTTATTGAAGAAGTGGTTCTGGCTGGTGAAAAAAACGGGTTATTAAAAAAGCTTTTGAAACCCTTCCTGGGAAAAGATGCCAATGTAGAATACATCCTGGAACAGCTGGACAAAAGACAAATCTCAGTTAAAAAAGCAGGAGATGACCTGTATGAGATTTATTATAAAGGTCAATTCATTACGACAAGAGATGCCGGCGAAGCAGGTGCTTTCTTAAAAAACAATTTCTGGAAAACGGAAATACAGCTAGAAGAAGTAGTTGTTGGCGGTACAAATAAAAAACTATTTTCACTTTGGAAAATTAATTTAAAAGAAAGGAGATATAATTGTGCAAATTGTGCCATAGCAGTTGATGCTACGTTAGATGGAAGACCGGCTTCAGCATTGCCCTACACTGTACAAAGAAGATTTAGAAATGGAAAATGGGAAAACTATGCTTCTTTTGAAGAAGGCACTGCGCCAATAGTTTTGGAAGCTGAATTTAAAGCAAAATTTTCAGAATGGACAACGGATTTGAATAGTCTGGTAAAAGATTTAAAACCAGGCAAAAGAGGTATAGTTGCCGGTATTAAAAACGGAAAAAATGAAGGGCATGTTTTCAATGTAGTAAATGAGAAAGGAGTAATCAAATATCTTGACGGGCAAACAGGCAATCGTGCAAAATTAGTATATGATTATTATAAATTTTTATCAACAAATTAAAATCGCAATTTATGTATACCAGAGAGCAAGCAAAAGAAAAAATGCAGCGTTTTGTAGATTATCAAAATCAATTAATAGTATGGAATAATAAAGGAAAACCAGACATTATTATATATGATAATGAAACTGAAGAATATCCTTTTGGATGGGTATTTCACTGGCAGATAAAAAATATCAAAGATGATTACTCTAATTTTCTATTCGGAAACGGACCAATTATAGTTGAAAGAGAAACTTTAAATATGTATAAAATGATGACAGCTATTTCTATTGAAGAGAATATTGAATTATATAAAAAGAATAAAAATAAATTATTACAATTAGAAGAAGATCAGGACGGATTTTTTGATCCTGTGAATATTTAATATATCTGAGCCACTCTGGAAAGAGTGGTTCTATTTTTTCAGTCCTATATTTACAAACCATCCTGAAGGAAGATATACAGATCAATGATTCCGGGAAGGATATGCGGGATTATTTGATCATCATAACAAACAGATTATCTTAACGGCTCAACCAACGGAATATCTGATTTTTCATGAAATATCACATTTAAAATATCTGGAAGAAATAAAAGAAATTTATCATACTTTACTACTCTGGCAAAGGGAAACTTATGTGTTTGAAGAAATCTGGAAACAAAGACATCTCTAGACAAAAGAAGAATTAGAACACGCATTAAGATACGTGAATTATGAAAGAGAAAGAGAAAGAGCAGGCCAACCATTAATAATAAAGAAACTTTAGAAATATGAAATATACAGAAGAACAAATATTGGCAAAAGCACAAGAAATTATGAAAGATTTAGATAGTAAATCCTATTTTGACAACTGTATTGATGGAGTTTTTTTTGAAGAAAAACGTAAAATTATTTCAGGTAATAATAAAGGCAAAATTTGTCCGGTATGGGTAGTAAGAATAATTTCTTCAATGGATAATTCAGATTTTTTAATAATCTCAGATGAAACAGGAGAGCCATTAATATATCAAAACTTCAATACTTATATATCGATATAGAAAAAGATGAGAAAGGATATTTCCGGGTAGGTTTGCCAAGGGATTAGTGCCTATATTATAAAAGCTGTTTCAATGATTTGAAACAGCTTTTTTTATTTATAGCACTTTCAGTTCCAGATCGATGGTCTTTCCAAAGAACTTTTTGGAAATTTTCTCAAAATTCTTGGTAAGGTCCGAAAGATAGAAGTGGTAATTCGGGCTGGCGTTGCTTTCCCGGAGGAGATGATGCTTGTCCAGGATGCTTTTCAGGTGATTCGCCACGATATTCGGGGAATCGATGACGCGGACGCGGTTCCCGTAATACTGCTTGATCTCATCAATCAGCAACGGATAATGGGTACATCCCAAAATAAGCGTTTCAATATTTTTCAGCTTATTGTTGCTCAGGTAATTGTAAATGATGGCATGGGTGATCGGGTGGTTTTTAAACCCTTCTTCAATCGCAGGAACCAACAATGGCGTAGCCAGCTCATCCACCCGGATCCACTTATTGTGCTTCCGGATACTCTTTTTATAAAGCCCTGAATTGACCGTTGCTTTGGTGGCTATCACTCCGACATTGTTGTGGATTTCATAAGACACTTTTTCCGCAACGGGATTGATGACATCGATTACCGGTACTTTTCCTGCCACGGAGGCCATTACCTCAGTCAGTGCATTGGCCGTAGCCGTGTTGCAGGCGATTACAATGGCCTTGCAGTTCTGGGTCAGCAGGAAATTGGTGATCTTGGTAGAATATTCAATAATGGCTTCCTTCGATTTTTCCCCGTACGGAAGGTGCTTGGTATCCCCGAAATAGATCAGGTCTTCATGGGGAAGAAGCCTTTTGATCTCCTTCGCCACCGTTAAACCGCCTACCCCGCTGTCGAAAATTCCGATCGGCTGTTCAGGTGAAAGATGCGAATAATTCTTTTTCTTAGTTTTCAAAATGAAGCTGAAATTTGATGCAAAAATACGGAAATTGTTGGATGCCCGGAGCGGCAGCCGGAAGTTTTTCACTGTCCGTTCAGCTGCTTGCCGGTTCTATTTTCCGGGCTACACCATAAAAAGGTCGGAAGCAATGCCATCCGCCATAAACCAGTGCTTCTCCGGAATTTTCAGATGATTGTTTTCGATGGTGAGCAATCCTCCGTCCATTTTCTGTCTGATTTCATGCCGGAAATGTTGCAGGATCCTGTCATTGAATTTTTGTTCAAGGCTTTCCATGTCAACGCCCCAGATGGTACGGAGGCCGATCATGATCATTTCATTGAACTGGTCTTCCATAGAAAGGATTTCCTCTTCTTTAGCCAGAAGATTCCCGCTCAGCTTTTTGCTGTACCGGGCGTTATTTGCCACGTTCCAGCTCCGGATATCGGATCCGTTGTAGGAATGGGCAGACGGGCCGATGCCAAGGTATTCTTTATATTTCCAGTAGGAAGCATTATGCCTTGAGTAAAAGCCCGGTCTGGCGAAATTGGAAACTTCGTAATGCTCAAATCCATGATCCTTAAGAAAATCCGATAAGTAATAGAATTCCTT
Organism: uncultured Chryseobacterium sp.; assembly: GCF_913776365.1. Lineage (GTDB taxonomy): Bacteria > Bacteroidota > Bacteroidia > Flavobacteriales > Weeksellaceae > Chryseobacterium. Next base: position 13,103 of record NZ_CAJYMO010000090.1, read on the forward strand.
ATTCTGCTCTTCTTCTTTGGGGCTGATGACTTTTCCTTTGGCAATCCAGTTTTCCAGGGCTGTTTTAGGCTCGACCGTCAATGCATAGGAAGAGATGTGCGGAACTTCAAGAGCAACGGCCCTGTTCAGGTTTTCTTTCCACATTCCGAGATTGGAGGTCGGTGATCCGTAGATCAGATCGATGCTCAGATTTTCAAAACCAAAGTCCTGGGCCCTTTTAATGGAATCTTCTGCCTCACCGGCCGTATGCGCACGGTTCATGAGTTTCAGATCAGCCTCAAAAAAACTCTGGGTCCCGATAGACAGCCGGTTGACCGGGGATCGCGAAAGTTCCTTCAGGAAATTCTTATCCAGGTCGTCCGGGTTGGCTTCCAGTGTAACTTCGATGTCCCTTTCAAAACTGAAATATTTTAAGATTTCATCAATCAGCGATTGTATTTCATCCGGAGAAAGAAGGGACGGGGTTCCGCCACCGAAGTAAAGGGACCGTAAGCTTTTATCCTGCAGCTCATCCTTTCTGAGGAAAATTTCCTTTTTCATGGCCGCCAGCATTTCATCCTTGAAATTCAGGGAGGTCGAAAAATGGAAATTACAATAGCTGCATTTCTGCTTACAAAACGGGATGTGAATATAGATCATAAAAAAAGCCCTGAAAATTTCAGAGCTCAAATGTATTTAAATTAAATTGATTAATATCTATAACCTCTGTGATTAATGAAGTTATCAAAGTTATATCCTAACCCGATCATGAAGCTGTTTCCGCCGTATTCCTGGATATCAGATAACCCGAGGTTGTAAGTGGCTCCGATCATGAATTTGTTGAATCTTACTTTCACTACCGGTGCAATCTGCAGCTGCTGGCTGTCGAAACGGTTCTGAACCGAACGGTAGCTAACCCCGAAAGAGAAGGAATTGATATCATTGAAGAAGGTAGCCATCAGGTTACCGTCCACCGTTCTTGTGGAATTGGTATTCAGGTTGATCAATACGGATGGTGTTACATACATATTGTCTGCAAAATGCCAGTCGTATCCTAAGTTAAGGAAGAATTTGATGGGAGAAGGCTCACGTCCGTTGATGATGGCTTCATCATTGGTAATCGCGATATCGTTCACGGAAACTCCGGCGAAGATATTTCTGTAGGTCGCCTGTGCCCCGAAGTTGGCATAAGCCATGAAGATGTTGCTCTCGCTTCCCTGTAATAAAGGGTCTGAAGCATCCTGGGTATTAATTTTTGAATAATCAAAATTCATGTTATACAAGCTTACGCTGGTACCGAAAGAGAACTGGTCTCTCCGGTCTCCTTCGCTGCTGAGAGGAATAAAATAGGAAGCACCCGCAGTAATACCTCCTGCCGAAATAGGACCGTTACTGTCTCTGAACACGGATAAACCCGCACCTACTCTATCAAAGATGTTCGCGTTGATCCCTACCGATTGTACGTTAGGAGATTCACTGAACTTCGAAAATTGCTGCTGATAGTTAAGATTGAGCTGCACGTTGTCTGTTTTTCCGTATTGTGCAGGGTTGAACAGAAACTCACCATCTAAAAGATATTGTTGGTAGTATGGTAATGTTTCTTGTGCTTTGTATGCATTTGACAAAAGAGCTAAACATACGATAGCATATAGTTTTCTCATAACAAATCTTGATTTCAATTCAACAAATATAAAAAAATTCTCAATATATTTTTAGTTTTCTA
>NZ_CAJYMO010000091.1 GCF_913776365.1 uncultured Chryseobacterium sp.
CCCACTATCTGGGATGTCTGGGTATCGGCCCGGACGATGTTATTGAAGGATATACCGGATATATTCCGAACATGATCCAGCAAGCGCTGGAACTGAAAGATTTTTTTAAGAGGGTTGTAGACTGTAATACCTCCTACAGAGTGTTTATTGAATAGTATTTCCAGGTTACCTATCTCCGGTACGGAATTTTTAGTGCTTTGGACACTTATTTTATCTTTAAAAAATCAGGATCGTTTTTTAATACCCCGATCTATCCTGTTTTATATTCAAAACCAACCGATTATCATTATACCGCTGATGGTGCTGTATGTACATCATAGCCATTATGTAAGACTGTCATCTTTCCGCTTTATTGAAAACTGCAAAAAACCCGGAATCAATGAACCCGTCTTGCTGTCAATTGCTAAAAAAAACCGGCAAATTATATTGCCGGTCCGAAAAAAACAAAAATTGATATGGATATGATTGATATGTGTTTTTTTTCTGCTGTCTGATAATACAAATTTATTTATATTTATTCTAAATAAACATAAATAGCGCCTGATTTTTGTCATTTATCCGGGATATTTCTGTTCTGAGGAAATGTCAGATCATGCTGTTCATGACAGCCGGGGAATGATTCAGGTAAAACTCAAAGTAACCCATTTTTTTCATATTGGCAGTGAGTATCTTAAAGTGCGAAGGTTCAGCAACCTCAATTCCCACGATGGCAGAAGATTTTTCCCGCGAATTCTTTTTGGTATATTCGAAAAATGTAATATCATCCGTATCACCGAGCACATTCAGCACAAACTCTTTCAATGCGCCCGGCCGTTGCGGGAACCGGACGATGAAATAGTGCTTCAGCCCTTTGTACAGCAAGGCTCTCTCTTTAATCTCTTCCATTCTGGTGATGTCGTTGTTGCTTCCGCTGATGATGCAGACTGCATGCTTTCCCCTAAGGTCTTCATGGAAACTTTCCAGCCCGGCAACCGATAATGCCCCTGCAGGCTCCAGCACCATCGCTTCCCGGTTGTACATTTCGAGAAGGGTTTCACAGACTTTTCCTTCCTCCACCGCCATACAATGGGAGACGGCTTCCCTGCAGATATCAAAGGGCAGCTCTCCGACCCTCTGCACGGCAGCACCGTCTACAAAGGAATCAATCTCCTCAAGCTTTGTATTTTGTCCGGATGCCAAAGATTCTTTCATAGATGCTGCGCCTTTCGGCTCAACGGAGACAATCTTTGTTTCCGGAGACAATGCTGAAAACACGGTAACCATACCTGCCAGCAATCCGCCACCGCCTACCGGAACAAAGAGGTAATCAATTTTCCTGTCGGACTGGGATAGAATTTCCAAAGCCAGCGTAGCCTGCCCTTCAATAATCCGGGCGTCGTCAAAAGGATGAATGAACGCCGCGCTGTGGTTACCGGCAAACTCTGTTGCCGCAGCCTTTGCCGCATCGAAAGTATCACCGTGAAGCCGGATGTCGATATATTGTTCCCCGAACATGGCTACCTGCTCCAGCTTCTGTTTGGGTGTAGTAACCGGCATAAATACGGTTCCCCTGATTTTCAGCCTGCTGCAGGCAAAAGCAACGCCCTGCGCATGGTTTCCCGCACTGGCACAGACTACACCGTTGCGTATTTTCCCTTCCCGGTGGAGGCTGTGGATTTTATTGTAGGCCCCTCTTATCTTATAGGAACGTACAGGCTGGAGGTCTTCCCGTTTGAGAAAAACTTCAGCCCCGTATTTCCTGGACAACCTGAGATTCTGCTGCAGCGGTGTTTGTTCCGCGATTCCCCGCAGCGTATGCTGAGCTTCCCGTATCCGTTCCATGGACGGATATTGTTGTGTATCAGTTTTCATATTCATAAGTTCTGTCCGGACGGAGGGCCCTGACCGCTTTTCCGGCCTGCCACAGTTCACTGTTTCTTAATTCTTCCAGTTCTTCATTCAGTTTTTCACGGTAATCTTCCCGGCTGTTGCTCGAGATCGAATGCTGGGACTCGTGGCCTTGTTCCACACTTTCGTAGAGTTCCTCAAAGACCGGCTTCGTAGCCTGGTAGAATTTCTTCCACCAGTCCAGTGCCCCCCGCTGAGCAGTAGTGGAGCAGTTGGCATACATCCAGTCCATTCCGTTTTCCGCCACCAGCGGCATCAGCGACTGGGTAAGCTCCTCTACGGTTTCATTAAAAGCCTCCGACGGTGAGTGCCCTTTAGCGCGCAGCACTTCGAACTGGGCAGCAAAAAGTCCCTGGATCGCTCCCATCAGTGTACCTCTTTCCCCGGTCAGGTCACTGTAGACTTCTTTTTTAAAATCGGTTTCAAAAAGGTATCCGCTTCCCACAGCTATACCCAGGGCAACCACCTTATCCCTGGCAGTTCCCGTAGCATCCTGATGAACGGCGAAACTGCTGTTCAATCCTTTTCCTTCCACAAATAGCCTTCTCAGCGAAGTTCCGGAACCTTTCGGTGCCACAAGGACTACATCCACGTCCGATGGCGGCACAATCTGGGTCTGATGATTGTAAGTAACACCGAATCCGTGGGAAAAATACAGGACTTTTCCGGGGGTAAGGTGTCTGCGGACCATTGGCCAGCATTCGATCTGAGCCGCATCACTCAGCAGATAGCAGAGGATACTCCCTTTTTCAGCCGCTTCCTCCAGCTCAAATAAGGTTTCCCCGGGGACAAATCCGTCATTTACGGCCCGGTCCCAGCTTTTTGAGTTTTTCCGCTGTCCTACGATAACGCGGATTCCGTTGTCTCTCAGATTCAGAGCCTGTCCCGGTCCCTGGATTCCGTATCCGAGCACAGCCACCGTTTCAGTATTCAGCACTTCCCGGGCTTTTTCAACCGGAAATTCCTCTCTTGTCACTACCTGTTCTTCTACACCTGCAAATTGTATTAATGCCATAATTTCTATACTTTTTTATTGTTAAGTGAAGCCTTACGCTTCTTGGGTTTTATTGATTATCATTGAATGTACCTGATCAGCCGTACGCCTTTATCCAAAGCCGTAACGGAGCAGGATTCAGTACATATTGGCTTCAAATGAGCTGAGTTTCTGGTGAAAGCCGTAGTTTTCCTTGATCACAGCTACCCTTCCGCTTCTTATAAACTCATTAAGGCCATAAGGCTCGATCACTTTAAGGAAATTGTCGATCTCTTCGTAATGTCCTACAATATGGAAAACCGTATAATCTTTTCTTACGCAGACAATAGCTGCCCCATACTGGCGAAGGATCCTTTCCACCTGGAATTTCTCGGAAACGATATCGGTTTCGATCTTAAAAAGCGCCATTTCCTGCCATACGATTTCTTCATCCGTATTGTAATAGACTTTAATAACATCAATCATTTTCTGGATCTGCCTCGCTATCTTACGGACCATCTCAAAGCTTTCCCGGATCACAATAGTGAATCTGGAAATACGGTCTATTTCCGTAGGGGATACATTCAGGCTCTCGATGTTGATGCCGCGCCTGGAGAAAACAATGGCTATTCTGGTTAACAGCCCGACCT
>NZ_CAJYMO010000092.1 GCF_913776365.1 uncultured Chryseobacterium sp.
ATATATATATATATATATATATATATTTGATTATTAATACTTTAAATTTATTTTCAGATTTCATGTATGAATGATGTCAGGTTATAAATTGCTCATTGTTATTTTTATTTAGAAAAAATATAAATAATTTTGTGGCAAATTATAAGAGTTGAAAAAAAGAGTGTTGCTTCTGGCTTTCCAGTGGATCGTAATTTCCGTGAGCGGACAGACGCTGACGGGGATGGTAGTGGAAGCTGATAACAGAAAGCCTGTTTCGGGCGTGAAAGTAGGCATTGAGAATACCGGGATCTGGACGGTAACCGATCATGCCGGAGCCTTCCGGATTGATTATTCCGCGAATGAGACCGTGGTTTTTTCCAGGGCGGGATTACTGGAAGAGAAAAGATCATTTGCTGCCGTTCCTTCCGGCAGCATTACCGTTGCCATGCAGATTGCCTCCATACGGATTAAAGAGATCATGCTTTCTGCAAAAAAGAAAAATTATTCTGAAATTGAGATTAAAGAAGAAGCCCTGAAGAACATCCAGGCCTTTTCCCTGAATGAAGTGCTGGAGCAGATTCCGGGACAGCAGCTGAAAAACCTCAACCTGAATGAATTCAAGCCTGTGGTCTTCAGGTCCGTAACCCTGGGAAGTCTTACCCAGACCGGCGCAGAGGGATTCGGAAACAAATCCTTCGGTACGGCCATTGTCGTCGATGGGATTCCTCTTTCCAATAACGAAAACATGCAGGGCTACGCCGGCAATTATGCCGCCATTGCAAAACCGTTGTCCAATGAAGGCTCCCTGTTTAATCCCAATATGCTGGGCTTCGGTAAAAGGAACGGGTTTAACGGCTATTTTTCCAATGCGAATTTCGGGGTAGACCTCAGGGAAATCCCGGTGGAAAATATCGAAAGTGTGGAAGTGGTGCAGGGAATCCCATCCGCAAAATACGGAGACCTGACCTCAGGTCTGGTCAGCATTCAGCAGAAAAGCGGCAGCACACCCTACCGGGCATATCTCGCCCTCCGGGAGGGAACCCAGGAATACAACATCAATAAAGGTTTCCAGGTAAGCAGGAAGCTCGGCTTCATCAACATCAACCTGAATTATCTGAGCTCCAATTCGGATCCGAGGACCAAATTCAATCAGTACCAGCGGGTCTCCGGTACCCTGATGTGGACGGTTTACAGCAAAAACAGGAACATCAGCAATTCCGTATCCTTGGATTACGGCAATAACCTGGATCATGCCAACTTCGAGGAAGAGGATATCTATGAAACCCTCATCAAAAATAAGAAAAGAGATGTACGGATTTCCAACCGGTTCAACTGGAGATTCACCGATGCATTTTTCGATAATCTCAGCATCAATGCCAATTATTCATCCGCTTATCAGAACAGCTTTGAATCCAGGCTGATCAACAGCGGCGGTAAAGTAGTAGGAACCGGCACCACAGACGGGGTTTATACAGGAGCATATACACCCGTAAGCTACCGGCAGGTAATGGAAGTGGAAGGAAAGCCCGTTTCCCTTTTCTTTTCCGCAGATTTGAAGAAAAACCTCAGGACGGAAGGCGGCTGGACCCATAATTTCCTGATCGGGACATCCCTGAGAAGCAGCGACAATAAGGGAGCCGGAAGACTGGGAAGCCCGGAAACCCTGAGCACAACTTTTTCTGGCGGCGGACAGGCCTTCAGGCCCTATAATTTCGGGCAGAACATCAGGGCAGAGTATCAGTATTCGCTTTATGCAGAGGATAACCTGTTTAAAAAGTTCGGAAGCTCTATCTTTAACCTGAACGCAGGGGCCCGGTTTGACCACCAGTTCGGGGCATCTGTTTTTCAGCCCAGGATCAATACGTATCTCATCTACCGGAATTTCAAGTTCAGGGGCGGGTTCGGGATCGCTTCAAAAGCCCCTTCGATGAATATGGTCTATACGGGTCCCCGTTATTATGACCAGGTGCTTGCCGACGTCCGCCTCCCGGGCTTCTACAATCTCGGGGTTGTACAGACTTTTGTGGATTATGCCGATAATAAAGGACTCAAGCCCTCGAAAAGTGTGCGTTCCGAATTGGGGATCGACTTTAAGTTCCCATCCGGGAATATCGGGCTGACCGCCTATTACAACAGGCTGTACGATGGGTTTACCAATGAATATTTTGCTTCCAAAAGGGATCAGGCCGACATCCGGATCAATTACAACGGAAACCAGACACCCACCTTCGACATCATCGGATATAAAAATCTGTACTACCTGCAGAATAAAATAGTCAACCGTCTCGAATCTAAAGATAAAGGACTGGAACTGATGGCAAGCTTTACGAAATTGCCGGTAAATAACCTCAGCCTGGATATCAACGGAAGTTATATTGACACCCGGAACAATTCCAATACCGACAGTTATTTCCTGTCCACAGCTTATAGTGACGGGGCGGTGTACGGTATGTACAGGTCCTATGAGCCGAAATTCAGGCAGATGAATGCAGGAGCCGCCCTCAATTACCATCTTCCGAAAGCCGGCCTCGTTATTACCCTGAGGACCCAGCATTTTATCATCGATGATAAAATCATGTACAATCCGAAAGTTTTATATGCTTACATCAATACCAACCTTG
>NZ_CAJYMO010000093.1 GCF_913776365.1 uncultured Chryseobacterium sp.
CAGCAAAACGAAGGAAGTCCCGATTATATTTCTCTCAGCCGTCAATACGGAAAAACGGTTTATTACCCGCGGCTATGCCTCGGGCGGTAAAGATTATGTGACAAAACCGGTAGACCCGGAAATCCTGCTGCTGAAAGTAAAAACCTTCTACAACCTGCAGGCGCAGAGCATTGCCATGAAAAAGACGCAGCAAAGCCTGGAGCTTGAAGTGAAAGGCAGAAGGGAATCACAGGTAACGATGAAATCCCAGATCGACCATTTCCACCTGATGCTGGAATCCCTGCCGCAGATCGCATTCACCCTCAATGAAGACGGTGTCGTGGATTTCGTAAACTGTAAATGGCACGATTATTCGGATGCCGGAACGGAATTTCCGGAGACCCATCCCGATGACCCCGGCATCCAGGAAGAATTTGACCGCTGTAAAAAGAACGGAAAAGCGATGGAGCTGGAGGTAAGAATCAGAAACAGGGAATCGGGCAAATACCGTTATCACCTGTTGAGGGTAACCCCGGTATATGAAGGCGAAAGCATCAAAAACTGGGTAGGAACCTTTACCGATATTGATGATCAGAAGAAAGTGGAAAAGGAAAAGGATGAATTCCTGAGTATCGCCAGCCACGAGCTGAAAACGCCGCTCACCAGTATCAAAGCCTATGTCCAGCTGCTGGAAAGAAGACTCAAGCTCAGCAAAGACAGCGCAGAAGCCGGATTCGTAACAAAGGCGCAGGAACAGATAGAAAAGCTGAATACCCTGATTACCGATCTGCTGGATGTTTCCAAAATAGAAAACGGGAAGCTGAAAATCAATAAAAAGCCGGCCAACCTGGAACAGGTGATCAGTAATGCGATCGATATTATCCTGCAGACCCATGATGAAGACCGGGTAAAGATCAGACGGGACGGCATCAGGCCGGATATTCTGATTCCTCTTGATGAAATCCGCATTGAACAGGTGCTGATCAACTTCCTGACCAATGCCATTAAATATTCTCCAAAGAACAATCAGGTGATTGTGACCACTTTTGTGGATGAAGAAGAGCAGGAAGTAAGGGTAAACGTTACCGACTTCGGAATCGGGATCCCGGATTTCAAGCAGGAGGCTGTCTTCCGTAAGTTTTACCGCGTGGAAGAATCTTCCCTGCAGTTCCAGGGCATGGGCATCGGCCTTTTCATCTGTTCGGAAATCATCAAGCAGCACCACGGGAACATCGGCGTTTCCAGCAAAGTAGACGAAGGATCTACGTTTTATTTTACCTTACCTTTAAATTAAATTAAATTTTTCATGCCGAAAAAAATCATAAGAAACCTTCAGTTCGGGGTCGGCCTCTCTCTGGTGATCCTCATCGCCAGCTCTGCGGCGTCCTATTGGAGCATACAGAATCAGATGGCCCACCGTGACAGTCTTTCAAAAAGCCGCAGAGCCATTACTGCAGTAAAGGATGTCCTGATTTCATTGCTGGATGCAGAAACGGGAAACCGCGGATACCAGCTTACCGGAAGAGAAAACTACCTTGAGCCTTATTACCGCAGCCTGACGGAATTCCCCAAAGCCATAGAACAGGCGAAAACACTTGATATCAACGATAAAAACCAGATTGAACGGCTCAATGAACTGGAGCGGAATGTCAACAGCAATATGGCCAACCTTAAATACCTGGTGGAAAACCGGAAGAAAGGGGCGGTAATGACCCAGCAGCAGGTCATGTCAAGTAAAGTATACATGGACCGCTGCCGCCAGATTGTGCAGGATTTCGTAAAATATGAAGAAGCACAGCTCGCCGTTAAAAACAAAGACCTTAACTCCTCGTCGAGAACCACCGTTCTATTCATCATCTTTTCATCCCTTGCTGCCATTGTGGTAACGGCATTTTTCTACATGAAGCTGCGTGCAGACCTCATCCGGCGGGAAAGACTGGAAAAAGCGCTGCGGGCAAAAGACCTGGAAATCAGCAAAAGGGTCAGCGCCATCCAGCAGATTGCCAACAGGGTCGCCAACGGCGATTACAGCCAACGGACCATTGACCACTCCGAAGATGACCTGGGAGATCTCGCAGAATCCCTTAACCACATGACCGAATCACTCAAGAATTCATTTGAAACCATCAACAACAGCGACTGGAGACAGAAGGGGCTTGCTTTGCTCAATGAGTCCCTGGTAGGGAACAAATCGGTCAAGGAAGTAGCTGCAGAATCTCTGGACCAGCTGGTTACCTACGGCCAATGCAGCAACGGGTCGATGTACATTTTTGATGAAGGGATCCTGAAGCTGACGGCCTCTTTCGGGCTGGAAGAAAATATGAAAAAGTATTTCGAGCCCGGTGAAGGAATGGTAGGCCAGGTATTCACCAGCGAAAATATGCAGATCTACACGGATCTCAGCGAATATGATTTTACCGTAAGTTTTGCCAGCAGCCGGATAAAACTGAACGGCATTATCCTGATTCCTGTTTTTGCAGACCACCATTGTATCGGTGTGATCGAGCTTGGCACCACTTCGGAATTCCGGGAGCATGTCATCAGCTATTTCGAAGAATGCAGCCGTAATATCGGTATTGCCCTGGGAGCAGCAAAAGGCCGTGAAAAAGAACAGCAGCTGATGGAAGAGACCCAGGCCCAGTCTGAAGAACTGCAGGTGCAGCACTCCGAACTCGAAAACCTGAACACGGAACTGGAAGCCCAGACCCAGAAGCTCCAGGCTTCGGAAGAAGAACTGAAGGTACAGCAGGAAGAACTGATGCAGGCCAACGCGGAACTGGAAGAACGGTCAAGATTGCTGGAAGAGAAAAACCATATGATTGCGGAGCGCAACAATGAGATTCAGAAAAAAGTGGAGGAGCTGGCCCTTAGCACAAAATACAAATCCGAGTTCCTGGCCAATATGTCCCATGAACTGCGTACGCCGCTGAATTCCATCCTTCTGCTTTCCAGGCTGATGGCGGAAAATCCGGAAGAAAACATGAACGAAGACCAGATTGAATCCGCGAAGGTGATCCAGAGCTCCGGCAGCAGCCTGCTGACCCTGATTGATGAGATCCTGGATCTTGCCAAGATCGAGTCCGGCAAAATGACCCTGGAATACCAGGATGTCATGATCGAAGATATCCTCAAAGACCTCAGGAG
>NZ_CAJYMO010000094.1 GCF_913776365.1 uncultured Chryseobacterium sp.
AAGAGGCAGGCATCGAACCGAAGATCAAAGCCATCCGCGGAGGAACCGACGGCGCCCAGCTCTCCTACATGGGACTGCCCTGCCCGAATATTTTCGCGGGAGGAATCAATTTCCACGGACCGTATGAGTACGTAGCATTGGAAAGCATGGAGAAAGCTGCGCAAGTGATTGTGAATATCGTGAAAGCGTAAGATTTCAATGTAAAAACAGAAAGCCGGCCTCATTGTGCCGGCTTTTTTTAATACTTTAAGTGAAATTCCGTAATAAAATGTTCCGGGTTTTTATTGGAAAATTTAATGGTGATGGAATCTCCCTCTTCTTTGCCATAAGAATTCACCGCGTACTCACGGCCTTCATAAAAAATACCGTTAACCTTAAATTTTACTTCCACATACCTTCCTTTACGGGACCCTGTTTCTGTTATGATTCCCTTGGTCAGGCTATAATCTCTGTTAATTTCATTAATTTGTTCAATTTTTTTCAAATTCAGATAACGGACGAAAAGTATAATTGAAGCAAACATAAGAGTCATTACCAGAGCAAACTGAAAATATTCCTTTAGGGTGATTTTTGGCTTTTTAGCCTTTTTGGGCAGTTTCTTTTTTTTCATTGATCAAAGGCATCTATATTTCTAAAGTTCAGAAAAAGTTTATTTCTAAGATTATATTTTCGTTTATATCTCTAAAAAATACCGATAATTCCTTTGACAGGGCTTGTTTATCAACATTCAGATCTCCGTCTCCATACAAACCGCCCTGCATCGTCTCTTTACCATATCCGCCTCCCCAGTAAAGCGATTTCGATTCTATAAAAAAAATGAAATCATCTGCATTCTTATCGCTGAAGAAAAAGCTGTTTTCACGGTTGAAGGCCCTGAATTCCAAAATATCTTTCATCGTGTTAACCCTGTTATATTCATCTCCAATCCATTAAATTTAAACACGAATGTCACAAATTTTTTCACAAATCTTCACGAATGGTATCGTGTTATTCGTGGAGGTATTGGTGTCATTTGTGTTTAATTGATGCGCATAAAGTTTACCTAAATCTGAAGGTCTGAGATATTAGTTTCATAAAATCAGACATTACTATTTCACTTATAATCAATTATATGAAATCATTTTTTAACTTTAAGGATCCAAAATAATTACAAATAAAAACCAAAACAAAATTAATTATGAAAAATTTTAAAAAACTTAACCGAAAAGAATTGCTGAATATTCTCGGAAGCGGTATACCCAATTGCCACATCAACGGAGATTCTGCTTATTGCTGGACCGATTGCGACTGTACTTTTGGAAAAGTATGCCAGCTCAATGATGATGGAACTCCCGGGCAATGTGTGCCGGGCGGCGGAGGCGGTTCCGGAGGTGGCAACTGTCCCCCGGGAGATAACAGCTGTGTAGAACAACCTTATTAAATGTAAAAGAGACTGCTCCGAGGCAGTCTCTTTTATATGATATTAAATGATCAGTTATTATTCCTGTCGGTTTCCCAAAAAAGCATCCCAACCCTGCGCCGTCAGTGCCACCAGTTGGTTGGAACCTCTCGCGACCATGAAATTGCCGTCTTCTCTGGCAACGGCGTGACCGATGATGGTAAAATCCGGATGGTTTTTAATTTTATCGAAATCATTCGGAGAAATCGTGAACAGCAATTCGTAATCTTCTCCTCCGCTTAAAGCTGCCATCACCGGATTCAGGTTGAATTCATCCGCAGTGGTGATCGTCAGGTTGTCCATCGGGATTTTCTCTTCATACAGCCTGAAGCCTACTTCCGACTGGTCCGAAAGGTGGAGGATCTCCGAAGCCAGGCCGTCCGAAACGTCGATCATGGAAGTCGGTCTGATATCCAGTTGTTCCAGGATGCCTTTTACATCCGTTCTGGCCTCCGGTTTCAGCTGTCTTTCCAGGATATAATCGTAGCCTTCCATTTCCGGCTGCATATTCGGGTCGGCCAGGAATACCGCATGTTCCCTTTCCAGGATCTGGAGTCCCATGTAGGCACCTCCCAGATCACCGGTAACTACCAGGAGATCATTCGGTTGTGCTCCGCTTCTTTTCACAATATTTTCTTCGTTTTCGATTCCGACAGCCGTGATGCTCATCACCAGACCGGCATTGGAACTCGTTGTATCTCCGCCGATTAAGTCGACTTTATACCTTCCGCACGCTGCCTGTATTCCGGAATAGATTTCTTCCAGGGCTTCCACCGGGAAACGGTTGGATACCGCCAGCGAAACCAGGATCTGGGTGGGCGTGGCATTCATCGCAGCAACATCGCTAAGATTAACGACAACGGCTTTATACCCCAAGTGCTTCAACGGAACATATCCGAGATTGAAATGGACGCCTTCCGCCAATACATCGGTCGTAAGAACAACTTTTTTGCCTTCGGGATTAATCACCGCTGCATCATCTCCTACGCCAAGTTCCGAAGAGTCGTTGGCCAAAGGGAAAAACCGGGTCAGGTGCTTGATCAGTCCGAATTCTCCCAGTTTGGAAATCGGCGTCAGTTCAGGATCTTTATCTTCAAACATATCTTTTTATATAAATAATGAGTAATTGGTAATGGGCAATTTTAAACCCAAAACCTTAAACCGTAAACGCTGCAGGGTCAATATTCTCCGGGCGGAACGGCAGGTTTTTGAAATCTTCCCGGGTCAGCACAGCCGTTTCCGGGGATTTATATTTGTTCATCGCTTCCACCACATCATCCGGCGGGGTCGTCATTTTCCTCAGCATCATATCGATCCATACCCCGGTAGCTTCTGCGGTTGCACAGTGTTCGCCATCAGGAGTGTAGAATTTGTGGACGAAACGGTAAATCGAGGAGTCCTCGGCGCATCCGTCGATTTCCAGGCTTACGATAACCGTCTGATCGGCATAGATTTCTTTAAAAAAAGAGTATCTTTCATGCAGGATTACCGGTCCGATGCCCCATCGGCTGAGCTGGGTAACGCCCATTTTTTCTTTGGTCATAAAAGCCATTCTCGCCTGTGCACAATACTGCACATAAGATGAATTGGCCAGGTGTTTATTGGCATCAAGATCGCTCCAGCGCACTTCGAAAGTATGGTAGAATATCATTTAGATTTTGTTTTAAATATGAACTTAAATTTTACCACAAAATTTTTCTCTTCTCTTTTAACTCATAGAAACAGCATAATTCTGAAAATCTTTGATTTTTCTCTTCTGTAATCTGAATTATACGGGCTTCGACTCCGCTCAGCCATCAGAAGAATAAATTCTAATGTGCCTCATATGTTTATAAAAAGCTTTTGGAACTTTTGTGGTTATCATTTCCCGGTTTAATCGAAAAATTACATTCTTCAAAATTACTCAAATAAGATGGTTTATAAAAATTGTAGTTTTGCAAAAATAATCTTGAGCATAAGATTAATGAACTATGAAACGAATTATCATTATCGGAGGCGGTGCGGCCGGATTTTTCTGTGCCGCCAACCTGGACGAAACGAAATACAAAATCACGATTCTCGAGCAGAATTCGGATGTCCTGCAGAAAGTGAAGGTTTCCGGAGGCGGCCGGTGCAATGTTACCCACGCCTGTTTCGACCCGCGGGAGCTGGTGCAGTTTTATCCCAGGGGAAACAAGGAGCTGCTCAGTGTTTTCACCAAGTTCCAGCCGGGCGACACAATGGATTGGTTTGAGCAGCGGAATGTGGCTTTAAAAATTGAGAACGACAACCGTGTTTTTCCGGAAAGCAATTCTTCCCAAAGCATCATCAACGCCATGCTGGCTGAAACTCAGAAGAAAAAGGTGGAGGTGAAAACCAAATGTTCGGTAAAGGAGATTGAAAAGCTGAACGGGAAATATTCAGTAAAAACGAGCCTTGGGGATTTTGAAGCCGATGTGGTGGTTTACACGACCGGAAGTTCTCCGAAATCACTGAAAATGATTGAAAACCTGGGCCATAAGATTGTGGACCTGGTTCCTTCACTTTTTACCTTCAACATCAAGGACGATTTGCTGAAAGACTTGGCCGGAACCAGTTTTGAAATGGCCGAAACAGCGATTCCGAAGCTTAAAACCGAAGAAAGCGGTCCTTTATTGATTACCCACTGGGGACTTTCAGGGCCGGCCATTCTGAAAATTTCTGCCTGGGAAGCGATCAATCTGGCGAAAGTGAAATACAATTTCGAAATCGAAGTGAATTTTATCTCTAAAGAAATAGAGAACGCAGAAAAACTGTTCCAGCAATTCAGGCAATCCA
>NZ_CAJYMO010000095.1 GCF_913776365.1 uncultured Chryseobacterium sp.
GTTAAGCTCTTTCTGCCTTTAGCTCTTCTCGCAGCCAAAACTCTTCTTCCATTTGGCGTAGACATTCTTTCTCTGAAACCGTGTTTGTTTCTTCTTTTTCTCTCTGATGGCTGGAATGTTCTTTTACTCATTACTTTATGTTTAAATCGTAATTATCTATTAATTTTCAGGTTGCAAAGATATGTATTTTTTTAAATGTTACAAATTTTACCTGCTTTTTTTTGAAATTTTTCACCTTATTTTGTGCTCCTTCCCTGTGCATTACCATACAACAGAGGGATTTCAGCCCGGTTAAAAATAATATGCCTGATTTATTTAAAAACTCTATCTTTGGAAACTCAATTTTAAAGAAAGAAACAGCATGATGTTTACCCCTGCAGAACTTTTAGAAATCAATACTTTACTGGCGCCAGAGAACAGAATCGTTATCCTTACCCATTATAATCCGGATGGTGATGCTATTGGTTCGGGATTAGGGCTGAAACATTATCTGAAGGCCAAAGGGATTCATGCTGAACTGATTGTTCCCAACGATTTCCCGAAATTTCTGAAGTGGATGCCCGAAGCCAAAAAAGTGCTGATTGCCGAATATAAAAGGAAAGTTGCCGCTGAGCTGATTGCAGATGCAGACGTGATTTTCTGCCTGGATTTCAATGCCCCTTCACGAATCGGCCTGTTGGGCGACTGGCTGACAAATGCCAAAGCGAAGAAAATCCTGATTGATCACCATCAGCAGCCGGAACCTTTTGATTTCGTCTATTCGGATACGGTTATTCCGGCTACCTGTCAGATGATCTATCATTTCATTGAAGCCATGGACGATGAAAAAATGGTGAACCGGGAGATTGCAGAATGCCTGTACACCGGTATTATGACGGATACCGGAGGATTCAGGTTCCGTTCCACCAGTGCCGATACCCACAGGATTGTGGCCAACCTGATAGAGAAAGGGGCAGATCCTTCCATGATTACTTCCAATACCTGGGATACCAATACCGTTTCCCGCCTTCAGTTGCTGGCCCTTATTCTAGGCCGTATCGAAGTGGTAAAAGACGGAAAAGTAGCCATCCTGTATCTTACCCGGGATGAACTTAAGACCTATGGATTCCAGAAAGGCGATACGGAAGGTTTCGTTAATTACGGACTGAGCATTCTCGGGGTGAAAATGGCTGCCTTCTTTATGGAGGACCTGTATGAAGATTTCATCAAAATCTCTTTCAGAAGCAAGGATGATATGGACGTAAACCGGTTTTCCAGGAAATATTTCAGTGGAGGCGGGCATATCAACGCTGCCGGAGGAAAATCAGATGAATCGTTGGAAGGAACCATCGAGACTTTCAAAAAAAGGGTTGCGCAGGAAGAGAACCTTTAAACAGATCTTATCTGCGCAAAGGCTGATTTCCGGTATTCCGGGAATACCCTTTTTCTTCCAGCTCTTTACAGGCATACGCATAGGTTTCATTAAACATCACCTCAAGGAATTTCTTATTGAACAGGCTGAACTGGGTCATCTTGGGCGGATCCAGGAAGATATCGCACGACCTTGCTTTGGAATAGACCGACTTGGCAATGGCGAGGTGAAGGATCCTGTCGAATTCCTTCATCAGGCTCATATTTTCCAGGCTGTCATAGCTGATGGAGTTGACATGTGAAGCGATCAGGAAATCGCATTTGTCAATAATCGGCTCAATCGGGAGATTATCCAGGACGCCGCCGTCCACATATATTTTTGCCCCCATTTTTACGGGTGGCAGGACAAAGGGTACACTTGAAGAAGCGAGCAGAGGAGCAAAAAGTTCTCCTTCCGAGAAGAAATCAACAATTCCATGGGTCATTTCCGTTGCGGCCACATACACCGGAATCTTCAGAATATCAAAACTGTCTTCAGGAAAATGGTCCCTGAATAATTTTAGAATAAAATTCGAACTGAAAATCCCGTTTTTGGAAAGCCGGAGGTAGGACCTGGAAAAGAAAGTAGTCTGCTTTACAATCTCCATCATCTCGTCAGGTGTTTTCCCGAAGGAATAAAAAGCGGCCACGATGGAGCCCGCGCTTGTCCCGGAAATAATATCAGGTCTCAGGTCGTATTCTTCCAGCGCTTTAAGTACGGCAATATGGGCAATTCCGCGCATGCCCCCGCCCGACAAAGTCAAGCCGATAACCGGTTTCTTTTTTTTGAATGAAAAAATGCTCATAAAGGATAATCTCTGCTAAGATACGGGAATTTTTAAACAGCAATTTATTAAGACTCGTCACATTCTGAATCGATTTTTATGAAAAGAGCATTAAATTCATTATTCATTTTTTCATCATGTCTGATGTCTGAAATTTTTTCATTTGCACAGTTGCCCCAACCAAAAGTAATGAGGTCAATAATAGCGTAGTCTCTTTTGTCAGGGGAGTTCCGGCGTTCTTCAAATTCATCGGTAATCCTTTGCGGATCGCCGTTTCTTTTACTCATTTCGATTCTTAACCTGCTCCACTCCTGCTCCATGGTCAGATCATCCGAGTTGAGTGCTTTGACAAATTTTTCACAAGTTCCGGAAGGTAGGTAGTTTAATAAGACCGAAGGCGTGGAAAAAGCTATAATTTCAGTTTTCCGTTTCTGATATTCCTGTAATAAATCCTTATACGTTTCTTTTTTTACATGTTCCCAGTAAGGAGTATTGACCACTTTTAAGTTCCGGATTACATTTTTCTGCCGGTTGAAATCTTTATCCAGCTTCGTTAAGATCTCGTCTTTATTCTGTCTTACTTTTTCAAGATCATCAAGCCCAAAGACAGAGGGAGCATTAAGAAGCACAGTTCCTGTAAGCCTGAACCAAAGGATGTACGTATCTTTTATTTCTTTTTCCGAGTATTTGCTTTTATCAAAATATCCCTTATTGCCACAAAGTTCGGTCTGGAAATTAAAAATACCTTGATCTTCTGCTAAAGAATGCCGGAGAATGTCTTTTGTAACAGATTCCGAAGTTTTTGCTGATTCTTTGTAAGTGCTGGTATTATTTTCTTTTGAGCAGTTTAAAAGTACCAGGAGTGCTGTTGAAAAAATCCCGAATCTGACCATTCTTAAAAGATTAAATGTTTCGGCAGGTTGTGGAGAAGTTCCGTGTTGATAATGGCTGCACAGATCTCAGGCTTTTCCCAGTGCCCGTTATGCCCGCAGTCCAGAATATAGGATTTGATGTTGGTGCGGTCCGGGAGGCTGTCGATTAGCAGCTGGGTCTTTACCGCACTGTCATGTTTTCCGGCAAGAACCAGGATTTTGGCATCCATGTTCTCAACAACGTGTTTCTTATCTGTCCTGTCCACCATGCCTTTTACTGAAGCCAGTGCGCCCAGAGGATTCGTAGAAAGGGCAATATCGAGTGCTTTTTCTATCTTTCCTTCCAGAATGTCCCTTTCATTGGGGTTGAAGAGATTCGGGACTCCGGCTCTGGCGTAATGCGGAAATGCATCCTGTATAATACGGTAACTTTTTCTTCGCTGTTCTTTTTTTTCAGCATCGTCAGGAAAATAGGTGGAAAAAAACAGGGTTAAGCTTTTAAGATATTCAGGATACAGATCAGCCAGCTGGAGGGAAACATAGCCTCCCATGGAATGACCGAGCAGATGGACCTTCTCAAGATGTTCATGATCCAGTACTTTCTTCACTTCTTCGGCCATAAGTTCCATCGTCTGTACCTCAGCAAGAATTTCCGACCGGCCATGTCCCGGAAGGTCAATCTTCAATAACGAAAAATGATCGGAAAGATAGGGTTCAAGGTCGTTCCAGATGGTCAGGTTCTCCATGAAGCCGTGAAGCAGGACCAGGGTTTCTTTTCCGTTTCCTTTTCTTTCAAAATTCAGCATAATTTCAGCAATTAGAATTGAATGTCAATATAATCAACAAATCCCGAACCATTTACCATATCCTGGAGCCTGTAGGTTTTCCCGCCGTCTTTGGACATGAAGGTCTTGCTTCCTTTTCTCAGATACGGTTTTCCGTTGTCATTTTCTGAAATGCTTTGTTTGATGGTTCCCGAAAAATTCAGGTGCTTGTCTGAAACGGCGTGGGCTGTTCCGGCGATAGTAACATAATCCTTCCCGGATTTCACTTCTCCTGAAACGTTATACCGGTCCCTTTCGCCCTCAACCTTTTTGAAGGTTACTGAACCTTTGGTTTTAATTAAATTATGGGTGAATGCATGATTCCCGCAGAAGTCTTTGAAATGGTTATGCGAACGGATGCTGTCATTGATCTTGGTGCGGGCCGTGTTGATGGAATCAACAATCCGGATGCTGTCTTTATTTTCCGGTGTTGAAGCAGTTTCTTTTTTAGTACACGAAGCAAATAAGGCCAGTAGGGCGGCAATGGTTAAAAAGTTTTTCATCAGGATATAAATTATCCTCCAAAAATAAATAAAAAAAGAGCATCCTGAAAATGCTCTCTGTTATTATTGTGTCACCTCTTCGTAAACTTTCTTTTCCCAGGGTTTGATATCGGTAACGCCGTATCTTTCCTTCTTCGAAATCGCTATGTCGTCCAGTACATCAACGAAATTTTTATAATTGGCATCGTCGGTCGGTTCGATAATGATCGTGAAATTTTCCTTTTTAGGAGCTTTGCTGTAAGCTTCGGAAATAACCCGGGTAATGTTCAGTCCGTTGAAATCCGTTTCTTTCAGGTTGTTTCTGTTTAAATCTTCTTTGGACTGCTGATGATAGAATACCCGGTTGTCTTTACCGAGAATAAAGGTGACCTGATTTCTGGTGTCTACCACATCGCCCGGATGATGAGGACCTTTTGCCGGTAATCCCAGGTCCATCACATTCGGTTTTGTAAAGTTCGTGGTAAACATAAAGAAGGTAATCAGGAGAAATCCCAGATCTACCATCGGGGTCATATCCACGCGGATCATTTTTTTTCTCTGCTTGTTTCCGCCCTGTTTTTCTTGTGCAATAATTTCTGCCATGGTTGTTAGTTTTTAAATGTTAAACGGTTATAGGATAAACGTAATAATATGATAATTATTATGTATATTAAATGCAAAATATATACCTTAAAAATATTTCAGGTATTAAATTAATATTTGATGAATGGCAATTATCGGAACATTTTGTAAATCAGGCCTAAAAAAAGCCTTATCAGATATGATAAGGCTTTACATTATATTATTTGTTCTTTTTAAAGTAACCGGTTCCGCATTCCAGGAACTTTTTAAAATCTTCCTTCGGCATATATCCTGAAACCGGCGTATTGATCACTTTTCCGTCCGGTGTTATCAGTACATAATGCGGCTGGGAGTTATTGTTGAAGTTCACCTGCTGGAAAAGGCTCCAGCGGTCGCCAATGGTTTTCACCTTCTTCACCTGTCCTTCACCCAGATCGATTTTGGTTTTCTGGTCTTCGGGAAGTTCTTCCTTATCGTCTACATACAGGGAAGCAAGCACCACATCGTTCTGAAGGATCGGCAGGATATCCGGCTCGCTCCATACGAATTCTTCCATCTTACGGCAGTTTTCACAACCATAACCGGTAAAGTCAATAAGGATAGGTTTGTTCTCTTTTTTGGCCAGCTCCACGGCGGTGAAGAAATCGTGTTCCGGATGCATTCCCAGGATGCCGTCTTTTTCATCATGGAAATAACTTACATTCAGCGGCGGCAGGATCCCGCTCAGCAATTGCAGTTTCGGGCGTTCGGAAGGCATCAGCCCCTGAACCAGGTAAATGACGAACCCGATTCCCAGAATACCCAATATTCTTCTTGTCCACGAGATCTTCGGTTTTTTATCGTCATGCGGAAACCTGATCAGCCCGAAAAGATACAGGGCCAGCCCGAAAGCAATAATGACCCAGATCACAATAAACAGCTCCCTCTTAAGCAGGAATGTCTTGGACACAAGATCTGCCTTCGACAGGAATTTCAGGGCAAGAGCCAGTTCCACAAAACCTAAAACCACTTTTACCGTATTCATCCAGCCTCCGGATTTCGGAAGGCTCTGCAGGGCCTGCGGGAACAAGGCCAGTAATCCGAAGATGATCGCCCATGCAAGTCCGAATCCGGCCAGGGCAAAAGTAAGCAGCATCGGAACGTTGGACGAGCCTGTGACCGCACTTCCCAGCAGGCTTCCCAAAATAGGGCCTGTACAGGAAAATGAAACGATGACAAGCGTCAGTGCCATAAAGAAAATCCCGATGATTCCGCCCGCTTCTTCCGCTTTGGAAGATTTATTGGCAATAGAGCTGGGTAACGTAATATCATAATAGCCGAAAAAGCTTCCGGCAAAGAAGATGAAGATGATAAAGAAAGCAATATTCAGCCATACGCTGGTGGATATTTCATTGAAAACATTGCCTGCGATACCGTCGATGATGTGAAAAGGCACGCTGAGCAGTACAAAGATCATCAGGATGAAAAAACCATAGATCAGGGCGTCCCTTTTTCCTTTCGCTTTATCCTTGCTTCCTTTGGTGAAGAAGGAAACCGTAAGCGGAATCATCGGGAATACGCATGGGGTAAGCAAGGCAATCAATCCGCCGATGAATCCCAGGAACAGGTAGGTCCAGTAGTTTTCACTTACCTGGGCAGCAGCCGTTCCGCAGTCGGTTAACGGTTTCTGAAAATCAATGGACTGGATTTTTAATTGTTTCGGATCCAGCTTAGAGGTTTCGGTAACGATAACGGTTCCGGCTACAGGATCCGGGACAACCGTTTCAACAGGAGTTTTTGCCGAATCTTTTACCGGTCCTGCGATTGCTGCAGGGGTTTCTTCAACAGGGCCTTTCGGACTCACCTGTTTGTTGAACTCCAGCGTATTCGGAGCCAGGCACACCCTGTCATCACAGGTCTGATAGGTGATCTCAGCTACTACATCCCCGGGCTTTGTTCCGTCTTTCAGCCTGAATTTCTGCTTAAAGCCTGCCGTATTGGAGTAATAAACAATATTCCCTCCGAAGGCCTCCGAAAACTCTTCATGCTTTTTACCGGCTTCCGTGAATTTCCCGATCAGCTCGATATTTTTCCCGGAAACTTTATATTCAGTAGGAATAGCACCAGTATCTTCTGGGACATCTTTGGAATAGATATGCCAGCCGCTTTCCAAAGTTGCATTCAGCACGGCTTCATATTGGTTGTTTCCCAATTCGTTGATTGTAAATTTAAATTTTACAGGATTTTTGATCTGTGCATTAATGCCTGTTGCAAGAAACAGCAGGACTAATAAAAACCAGTTTCTAAACTTCATCTTTACTTTTATTAAAAATTGTGAGAATGTTTACGGTATTCTCCTCCCTCATGTATCTCCGGTCCTGACGGTACGGAAGAATCCCGAGCACGGAATTTTCCGCATCGCTGAGGACCCATATTTTTGGCCTCGCTAAAATAGCTATTTTTTCGTCCCTGAAAAACTTCGAAACTTTCTTTTTCCCTGAAAACCCGGCCGGATAAAATTCATCACTGTTCTCTGACTTTCGCAACCGTAACGGAAACCGGAGTTTACCGGCATCGAAATCCCAGCTGAAGCTTTTATTGATTTCCTCGATCCCGGTTATATTTTCGAGATTAACGGCCATCCGGTTTTCAGGAAAGTCAAAATTTTCCATCAGCATGATTTCCTCATCCGTAGTCTGTGCCTCTTCCTGCCTTCTGATTAAGGTAAGATGCTCCTGTTCTACCAGTAACCGGTATTCGTTTGAGTAAAAAGAACTTCCGTTTCCGGCATTGAAGATTTTATGGATTTCCTGCTCCTGATCAAAACCGTATTTTCGTAAAATTTCAAACTTCACGAAATCGCTTTCCCGGCCCAGCTGCTCCTTTGATAGGATTTTGCAGGATGGGTTAAACAGCGTCATGCGGTTTTCTATTTCGCCGATCTGTTGCTGAATAAAATGCCTGGCCTGGTTCAGGTAAGAAGCGCTCTTTCCGAAATTGTTCAGAAAATGGTCATTTGTTTCCATCAGTTTCGGCACCACCTCATTCCTGATTTTATTTCTCAGGTAATCATTTTTCTTATTGGAGAGATCTTCCCGGTACCCGATCTGATGCTCTTTTGCGAAAGTATAGATCTCCTCTTTTGAAAAGGGCAGCAGCGGCCGAAGGATGTGGTTGCCATTGGCGGGTATCCCGCTCAGCCCATTGATTCCGGCAGCTTTGGAAAGGTTGATGATAAAGGTTTCCAGCTGGTCGTTCAGATGATGGGCCGTTACCAGGAAAGAGAGGTTTTCTTCTTCGCGGATCTTTCTGAAAAAGGAATACCTGAGTTCACGGGCCCAGAGCTGTACGGAATGATCCGGCTTCCTGTCCCGTCCGGAAACTTCATACAGGTGAAAGGGGATCCCGTTTTCAGTACAGAATTTTTCAGCCAGCTGCCGGTCCTGTTCCGAGTCTTCGCCACGCAGCTTATAATTGACATGAGCTACCTGGAAAATGCATCCGGAAGGTTTTAATTCATTAAATAAATAAGCCATCACCATAGAATCGGCACCGCCGCTTACGGCCAGGAGATAGGTATTCTTTTCAGGGAACTGAACAAGCTGTTCCATTTGTTTTCTAAAGGCTGAGAGGCTGAGCATGGGTGAGGAAATTCTTTAGGCAAAGATAATCCATATAATTAAAATGAATTTTGTTACCTTTGGACCGTCTAAAAATGATTATTTATGAAAATTTTTAAAATCTTAGCAGTATCTGCCATGGTGTTGGGAATGACATCCTGTATCAGCAAAAAGCAATATGATGCCTTGAGCTCAAATTACAAGCAGTGTATCGAAAACGTAGGGGAAAGACAAAGGGAAATTCAGGATCTGAAATCCCAGAATTCTGCTTTGACAAGCGAAAACAATCTGCTGAAAAGCCAGCATGACGCGCTGAAATCTTCATTGGATGCCTGCCTTTCCAATACCGGGAAAAGCTCTGCCAATATCGATAAACTGGTAGGCGAAATCAATTCATCCAACTCTTATATCAAACAGCTGATTTCCAGCAATGCGAAGAACGACAGCCTTAACCTGGCCCTGTCCAATAAACTGAAAAGATCACTGGATAACGTAGCCGACAGCGATGTTCAGGTGAAAGTGCTGAAAGGAGTGGTAATGATCTCCCTTTCCGACAAAATGCTGTACAAAACAGGGGATTACAATATATTGCCTGCTGCTCAGGAAGTGTTAGGAAAAGTAGCGAAGGTGATCAACGATTATGACAAGTATTCTGTATTGATCGAAGGAAATACCGATAATGCCGCTTTGAATTCCCCGAACCTTCCGAGAGACAACTGGGATCTCTCTGCTTTGAGAGGAACTTCAGTGGCCAAAATCCTGCAGACGCAGTTTGGGGTGGATCCTGCAAGGATTACAGCAGGAGGACGTTCCGAATACAATCCTAAAGCAACCAATATGAGCGTTTCCGGAAGAGCTGAAAACAGAAGAACGGAAATCATCATCATGCCTAAGCTGGATGAATTCATGAAACTGATGGACATTGCGCCTAAAAAATAACAGACAGTTAAAATGCTGGATCAAAAAGGCCCCGGAATATTCCGGGGCCTTTGTTTTTTTATCCGGGCGTTTCTTTTCCACGGGATTTACTTTTATGAGGAAAGTAGCCACAAAAAAACCGCTTTGCCCTAAGACCAAGCGGTAATGTGATTCTTTGATTAATTAGTTTTGTCCTCTTCATTCATTTCCTTAGTGTTTTTACCCTTCTCTGCAAAACTAGAACTATTCCCGGACCTGGCTATCCGTATTTTTACGGAATTTTCCGCGGGATTTTCTCATTTTGGCCATCCTTCATGCTTTTTTCATATATTTAGGTACCTTTGAAATCTAAAAATTTGCAGAATGAGCTTTTTTGAAGAACAGAATCCGGAAATGGACCGGTATCTTGAAACCCATGCTTCGTCAGAACCGGAAATCCTGAAAAAACTGAGACGGGAAACCTATCAGAAGACCACACAGCCGCATATGATCTCCGGATATCAGCAGGGAAGGCTGTTGACCATGGTTTCGCAGATGCTCAGGCCTTCCAGAATCCTTGAAATCGGAACTTTTACCGGTTATGCCACCCTCTGCCTTTTGGAAGGGCTGCCGGAAAACGGCAAGATTACCACGCTGGATGTCAATGAAGACCTGGCCTATCTCCCCGAAAAATATTTTGCGGAAAGCGGATATGCCGATAAAATCGATTTCAGGCTTCAGGATGCCAAAGAATTCCTGAGAAAAACAGATGAAGTTTTTGATCTGGTTTTCATCGATGCCGATAAAGAAAATTACGCAGAATATTTCCGGCTGATCAAACCCAGGACAAAATCAGGTTCCGTTATAATGTTCGATAATGTGCTCTGGTACGGAAAAGTGCTGGAGGAAAATCCGAAGCAGAAATCCACCCAGGTCATCAAAGAACTGAATGATTTGATTGCAAAAGATAACGATTTTGAAAATCTTATTTTACCTTTGCGGGACGGAGTGAACTTTCTCAGAAGGAAATAGCGTATGATAGGGCTTTCCGGAAGGTCTTCATCCGTAAAAATGAATAGAACTGATGAATAAAGGGATTTGTATGGTTACTGTGGCGCCTGTGCGGGCTGAGAATTCAGACCGGGCTGAAATCGTGACGGAAATATTATTCGGAGAAAGCGCAGATATTCTGGAAGTCAGTAAAAACTGGACCCGGATAAAAATGCATTACGACGGATATGAAGGCTGGATGGATACCAAGCAGCTGAAAGCAGTAACAGAAGAGGAGCTGGCAAAACGGAAGACTACGGTGGTAACGGAAGACTTTACTTCCGTAATGATGAATGACGGTAAGACACTGCTCTCCATGGGGTCTGAAGTAGAATTTCCGGTAGTGGCATCCAGGCGAAGCCATGATGTACGGGAAAGCGTAGTGCTCACAGCCAGGGAATTCCTGAATGTCCCTTATCTGTGGGGCGGCAAAAGCTATTTTGCAGTGGATTGCTCCGGGTTTACCCAGTTGGTCTATAAAGTCCACAATGTGAAGCTGCCGCGGGATGCCTCCCAGCAGGTTGAGGCAGGAGAGTCTCTGAGTTTCCTTGAAGAAAGCCGTGCCGGTGACCTTGCCTTTTTTGAAAATGCAGACGGGAAAATTATTCATGTAGGAATTATGCTGGATAATCACCGCATCATTCATGCTTCAGGAAAAGTGAGGATCGATACGCTGGATTCTACGGGTATTTTCAATAAGGAAATGAACAGGCATACCCATAAGCTGAGAGTCATCAAAAGTATTTTGTAAATACCGTAAACGGAATGCCATGAAAGAAATCCTAATGCTGATCTTTGATATCGTTAATTTCGGGCTGCTGGTGTTGCTTTGGGGATTTACGGTAAAGAATTACACCCATCTTCCCGGGACAATTCCGGTTCATTTTGATTTTGATGGAAAGGCAGACGGCTTTGGCAGTAAAAAGTATGCTTTTCTGCTACCTGCAATGGCAATCCTGCTTTATATTTTGCTTGCATTTGCCGTCAGGGATCCTGATGCAGCCAATTATCCCGTAGAAATTACGGCGAGCAACCGGGAAAATCAGTTCCTGATCATGGAAACGTTTCTACGGTGGTTCTGTACGTTGATCATGCTGATTTTTCTGAACAACCAGGACTATGTATTCAGGTATTCAGCGGACCATTCAGTAAAGCCAAAAGTTCCGATGGCAACTGCATTCCTGACCATCATCGCGAGTCTGGTGGCCTCATTTGTTTTGGTCGGTATTTTCAAATGACAGCTTAATTTATCTTATTTATTAAATCACAATAAATGATGAACAGAACCTTACTAGAAATGTGAAAATATGAAATTTCAGTAATTCTATCTTTTTCAAAAATAATAGCCGAATTTAATTAAACACATATCAATGATACATAAAACCTTGTTGGAAATTTCTGAAACTGAAAGTGAAGAACTTCTAAAAATAGTACATCATTGGAAACAGTTTACTGATACAACAGTATTATTGGCTATTCTCGAAATGAAAAGGCGGAAAAACTTTAATTTTGGCGAAGAAACAGTTGATAAAATTTCTCAGTTTTCATCTTATAAAGGAAAATCATTCTCTACACTTAGAGATGAGTTTTTGCTAAGCAAGGACGTTGAGACCTATGATGAATATTATGATTTTAAAGTTAAATTATCAGATAAGAATAGTAGGGAAAGAATTAAACTGGAAAGAGCAAAGATGCAAAAGACATTAAATTTAGATAAAGCACATAAGCATGAGGCAAAAAAAGACATTCTCTATGGAGTTTTATGGCTTGTTGGAGGCTTGGCCGTAACAATACTAACATTCAATTTTGGATCTATAGGATTTATTGCTTATGGTGCAATCATATTTGGAGGCATTCGATTTTTTAGAGGTTTAGCTAATATTATTTAAGATGAGTATTCTTTATAACATATTCATTCATCTTCTGATTTTTGGAATGAAGGTGTTTGCCTTATTCAATAGCAAAACTAAAAAAGGCGTTGAAGGGAGAAGGCATTCTCTGTTATGTGTACAATCGGCTTTTTCTGAAACAGACCGCGTGATCTGGATGCATGCCGCCAGCCTTGGGGAATATGAACAGGGCCTTCCGGTACTTGAACAGCTGAAGGAAAAATTTCCTGACCGCAAAATCCTGATTACCTTTTTTTCTCCTTCGGGATATGAGCATGTGGTTAAAAGGAAGCATATTGCAGATGCCATTTGCTATCTGCCGTTTGACAGGAAATCTCACATCAAAGCGTTTCTTTCACAGTTTTCCGCTGAACTGTTTTTTACGGTGAAATATGAATACTGGTATCACCTGCTTCAGGAGCTGAAAAAGAAAAAGGTTAAGATTTATGTCATCTCTGCTTTATTTTACGATGGCCAGTCTTTCTTTACTTCTTACGGGAAATGGTTTGTGAAGCAGCTGCAGCTTACGGTTGACTGGTTTTTTCACCAGACTGATGTTTCCTTTGCCCTGGCGAAAAGCATTGGCCTCACCCGTTCTTCCGTAACGGGAGATACCCGGTTTGACCGTGTGAAGCAACTGAGAGATGGGCATTTCGAGGTTCCTTTCATTTCTGAATTTATCGGTGATGACAAAGTGGTGGTCTTCGGGAGCTCCTGGCAGGCTGAAGAAAAAATTGCTGAAGAAATATGGGCCGGAAATCCGTACACCAGGCTGATCATGGCTCCGCACGATCTCAAAAGGGTTCAGCGTTTAAAAGAAATCTTTCCGGATGCTATTTTGTACAGCCGGATAGAATCTGAAGCACGGAATAATTCCAGAGTATTAATTATCGACAGTATCGGATGGCTTTCAAAGCTTTATCATTATGCTGATATTGCTGTTGTAGGAGGCGGCTTTCATGAGGCAGGCCTTCACAATATTCTGGAAGCGGCAACATTCGGGGTGCCTGTGATCTTTGGAAACCACTATAAGAAAAATCCTGAGGCGGACGGTCTCATTGCTGCCGATGGCGGGAGGGCTTTTGAAAATTCCGGGCGGGCAGCTGATTTCGTTCTCTTTTTACTCAGGAATGAGGAAATGCTGAAGGCAATGTCTTCCCGTGCGGAAAACTTCATTACGGAAAAGCCTGATTCCACCCAACTCATCATTAAAAAAATGATGTCGCAGTCAGAGACCGGGAAAAAATAATATCTCTGGTATTACCGCAGGAAACCCTGGCTTTTTATCTCTTTGATGATCAGGTCAAAATGATCCGGGATATTCTCGCTTTTAAGCCACTGGAAATCGATTTCATTATTGATGAAAAGCTTTGTCAGCTGGCGGTTCTGCTGAATTTTTTCCTTCAGGCTTTCCAGCTGTTCATCAAATTCCATCCAGTAGTCTTCATCCAGCTTTTTGATCAGCAGGAGGGACCGTACGGTTTTATTGATCAGGTACAGATATAATTTATAGACATTATCAAACCGCTGCCGGCTGAGGTCTTCATTGTGCCGCAGTACAGCATCGGTCAGCAGGAGATTCAGCGAAGCGTCCCCGAATTTATCGGTTGTGATTTTAACGTGTTCCGTAATTTCGCCGCTGATCTTCCGGATAATGGTGAGGAAATACTTGGGATTCCCGATATATTTTGAAGCCAGCATGACCTTCTCCTGTATCATTTCTTCCATAGCTTCCCGCTTATCATCGGTCGTCTCCGGATCAATCAGTTCAAAATACAGTTTTTTAGACAGCAGCTGGTCTTTTTTCAGCAGCCTGAAGATCAGCCGGTCTTTCTCCGTATTTGAAAAAGCACTTAAAGCCGCTTTGAATTCTTTGGAATATTCCATCAGTTAAACAGTTTAGAGTATTTCAGGAAGCCGTTGAGGGCCCAGTTGGCAGTGTAGTACAGAGACTTGGCAGTAGAAAAATTCATAAATTCCCGGTAGACGAGGTACTGGTCCTTAATGATGTTTTTCTTATTCCGGGAAACACTGTTTTCGCGCATCCGGTATCTGGCAAGTGTCTTCTGCAGGGGAAGTCCCTGCGGTATTTCCTTCAGGAGGTTCAGCCACATCACATGGTCTTCACGTTTGCTTTTTACCGGGAAAAAGAATTTGCCTGTCCTGCGGGTGTCGTACATTGTGGAGACAGGGGCCAGCCTGCAGGTCCTGAGGAGGTTGGAAAAGGTAACGATGGTGTCCGCCTGGAAATCTTTCAGCACCGGTTCCATTGTATGTTCGTCACATCTCGAATAATTGCAGTACACCAGTTCCGCTTTGTTTTCCTCCATGAAGCCTGTCATTGTTTCCAGGTATTCCGGGTACCAGCAGTCATCGGAGTCCAGAAATGCAATGTATCTTCCCTGCGCCCGCTCAAGGCTTTTGTTCCGGGCATTCCCGGCACCGCCGTTGCGGTCCAGCACTTCCAGTTTTATCCTGGGATCATTATATTTCTTAAGAATATCCACCGTACGGTCTTTGGAAAGGTCATCGGTAATCAGCCATTCCCAGTGATCATACGTCTGGCTGAGGACGGAAGCGATGGTTTCCTCGATAAATTCGGCGGAGTTATAGGACGGGGTAATAATAGAGACCAGTTCTTTCATTTGTGTCTTTGGTTTACAGGAATTTTTTCTCATAAAAATGCCATGAGCTGATGCCGACTGCAATAACTACAAGCATGCAGACAAATGCCATGACAAACGGATTATAATCTTTAAAAAAGCCTAATGTGGTAAATACACGGATGATCGGAAAATGAAAAATATAAATCCCGTAAGTAAAATCCCCGTATTTTCCGAAGTTGTTCAGGAATTTAAAAGAGTAGGTGATGTAAAGCACGATAATGCCGATCATCATCGGGGAAAATAATTTGATATCGAAAATCAGATCGATCCATACCGTAAGAATGGCGATGATGAAAAGAATATTCTTATGTTGGATGAATTTTTCAAAATTAAAATAGATCAGCATTCCCGGGATAAAATAGCAGAGGACGCCGGGAATCTGTTTGGAAAGGGAGATTTTATCCAGTGACTCAAAATAATTAAGGTAGACAAGCGATAAAAAATAGATGATAATCAGACTGACATTCCGGTATCGGTTGTCTTTCCCGAAAAGCAGGAACAGAAGCGGTACGCTGAAGTAATAACACATTTCCACTTTAAGGGTCCACAGGGCTCCGTTTACCGCCTGGTTCCCGAAAACTCCCGGGAGCCAGGGTGCTTTGAAGTTCAGGAAGATGGAATTCCAGAAGAGGTATTTGTAAACCTGCGTATGGCTGAAATATTCCCGTACAGGCAGCGTGCTTACCAGGCTTAATAACGTCGCACAGAGAAAAACCACCAGCAGGTAGCCGGGCAAAATTCTCCTGATCCTTTTTTTAAGATAGCTTTTCAGGCTGGAAGAACGGTCATAACTCCGGGCAATTAAAAAACCACTGACGATAAAAAACCCGAATACAGCAATCTCTACGGGGCTTTTTTCAAAAATCTTGAGTTCCGGGGCGGCGCTCAGTGCTCCCATATGTCCGACGAACACAATAAAGGCAAGGAGAACCCGTAAAAAGTCAAAATTATTTTTCGTAATGTCTTGCATCTGCATTTTAGGCTTTTGTGCAAAAATAGTTTTTTTTAAAGAATGTGCGTTTATTCAGGATGTCATTATTTGTTAAAAACAGGCCATATCCGGTAACAGAACCGGTGTATTGTTGAAAATACAACTGCTTACTATAAATTTTTGATAAAAAATTATTAAATCCATCAAAAAAATTATAATTTTATCGCTTCAAAAATTTGATACATGAAGAAATTAGCATTACTGTTTGCCGGTTTATCATTGTTCGCAGCTACCGGATGTGATAATGAGGATACCCCGATCATAGAATATCCGATTGTCGGGACCTGGCAGCCAATCAAAAAAGTGGTGACCAGCGTTCCTATAGGAGATGATCCGGTTTCGGATGTCATTACTTTCGATACCAATTGCGAGAAAACATCAAGATGGGTATTCAGACAGGGCAATGCAGGGAAAAGAACCGATATCGGCGAAAGTGCTACACCAGGCCAGTGCCAGATCAACTTCGACCGAAATTTCAGCTATGTCTACGATAAAGAAACTGCCGCCATTGAATTAAAATACCAGGGAATCGTGGAACCGGAAAAAGGAAAGGTCATTACCCTGAACGACACCACGCTGAATATCGCCATTGAAGATAAGTCAGATCCTACCGAATACAATTCCGTGACCTATACTTTAAGGAAGGTTGCCCAGTAATACATACGGTATATTGCAATATATAATCCCATCTCCGGATGGGATTTTTTAATTGTATATTTAATTTAAAATTAAATTTCCATTTCTTTTAAAATCATTATTTTTGTGAATCTTGATTTCCGGGAGTGTGGTCAGAGACCTCCTGTTTCCAAGTCTAACCTTAAATATCCAAATATAAAAAGTGTTTTACGATCATCAGCAGATAGAAAAAAAGTGGCAGAAGTACTGGGAAGAGAATCAGACCTATAAAACGTTTGATACCCCTGATAAACCTAAATTTTACGTTCTCGACATGTTCCCATATCCTTCCGGGGCAGGCCTTCATGTGGGGCATCCGCTGGGATATATTGCCTCCGATATTTATGCGAGATACAAAAGGCATCAGGGTTTCAATGTTCTCCATCCGGTAGGGTATGACAGTTTTGGTCTTCCTGCTGAGCAGTACGCCATCCAGACCGGGCAGCATCCCGCCGTTACCACCCAGCAGAATATCACGAGATATGAAGAGCAGCTGAGGAAAATCGGTTTTTCTTTCGATTGGAGCAGAGAAGTAAGGACTTCAGATCCTTCCTATTATAAATGGACCCAGTGGATTTTCATTGAGCTGTTCCATTCATGGTACAATAAAGAAACCGACAGGGCAGAACCGGTATCAGCCCTTATCAGCCGCTTTGAAACAAAGGGGACGGAAGGTTTGCTGGCTAACCAGAATGATGCGCTGCACTTTACAGCGGAAGAATGGAACAATGCTTCCGAAATGGATAAACAGGATATCCTCCTGAATTACCGCCTGGCTTACCGCGCGGAAACTACCGTCAACTGGTGCCCTGCTTTAGGAACCGTGCTGGCCAATGATGAAGTGAAAGACGGGAAATCCGAAAGGGGAGGGTTTCCGGTATTCCAGAAAAAAATGATGCAGTGGAGTATGAGGATTTCGGCCTATTCGGAAAGACTCCTGCAGGGACTGAAAAAACTGGACTGGCCGCAGCCGCTGAAAGATTCCCAGGAATACTGGATCGGGAAATCACAGGGCGCACAGGTAAAATTCCGCATTGAGGGACTGCAGTCCAGTAAAGATAATGAATCGGGCGAACCGGGAGGGAGCAATTTTATTGAAGTCTTCACCACCCGTCCGGATACCATCTTCGGGGCCACCTTTATGGTACTGGCACCAGAGAACCCTTTGGTAGAAAAAATCACCACGCTTTCCCAGAAAGAAGAAGTAGAGCAGTACATTGAAGAAACTTCCAAGAAAACGGAAAGGGACCGGATGGCTGATGTAAAAAATGTCAGCGGTGCCTTCACGGGAAGCTACGCGGTAAACCCGTTCAGCCAGCAGCTCATGCCGGTCTATATTTCAGATTATGTACTGATGGGATACGGTACCGGAGCCGTGATGGCCGTGCCTGCCCATGACGAACGTGACCACCGCTTTGCCAAAAAATTCAACCTTGAGATTAAAAAGGTAGTGGAAACGGAAGAAGACCTTCAGGAGAAATCATTTGATTCCAAAGACTCCGTATGTGTGAATTCCGATTTCCTGAACGGGCTCAGATATGAGGAAGCCAAGGCCCTGATCATTTCTGCCATTGAAAAAGGAGGAATCGGCCACGGAACCACGAACTACAGGCAGCGCGATGCTATTTTCTCCCGTCAGAGATACTGGGGAGAACCGGTTCCCGTATATTATAAGGATGGGATGCCTTATACCCTGCCGCTTTCGGCACTGCCGCTGGAACTTCCTGAAGTTGAAAAATACCTTCCTACAGAAGACGGGGATCCTCCGTTGGGGAATGCAAAATCATTTGCATGGGATGAAGCCAACAAAAAAGTGGTGGATACCGGTCTTATTGATGAGGAAACCGTATTCCCGCTGGAACTGTCTACCATGCCGGGTTGGGCGGGAAGCTCATGGTATTTCCTCAGGTACATGGATCCGCACAACGACGGAACTTTTGTGACAAAAGAACTTGCCGACTATTGGGGGCAGGTGGATCTATACATCGGAGGAAGCGAACACGCTACCGGGCACCTCCTGTATTCACGGTTCTGGAATATGTTCCTGAAAGACCGCGGATATATCAGCCATAACGAACCATTTCAGAAGCTGATTAATCAGGGCATGATTCTTGGGATGAGTGCTTATGTATACAGAATTGACGGTACCAATCAATATGTATCAAAAAACCTGTCAAAAGATTATCAGACCCAGCAGATTCATGTTGACGTATCCTTATTAAAAGGAACCTCTGACGAACTGGACACGGAAGCCTTCAAAGCCTGGAGACCGGATTATGCAGATGCCGAATTCATCCTGGAAGATGGAAAGTACATTACCGGCCGCGAGGTGGAAAAGATGTCCAAGTCCAAGTACAATGTCGTGAATCCTGATGATATCTGTGAAGAGTACGGAGCTGACGGCCTGAGACTGTACGAAATGTTCCTGGGTCCGCTGGAACAGTCCAAGCCGTGGAATACCCAGGGATTAAGCGGAGTGTACGGCTTCCTTAAGAAATTCTGGAATCTGTATTTCGATGGGGATACGTTCTCCGTTTCTGATGAAGAGCCTGCCAAAGCAGAGTATAAAGTATTGCATACCCTGATAAAGAAAGTGGTTTACGATATTGAGAACTTCTCTTTCAATACTTCGGTTTCTTCCTTTATGATTGCCGTAAACGAACTGCAAAAAATAAAATGCAGCAAACGCAATATTCTGGAACCTTTGGCCGTTATCATTTCTCCGTATGCGCCGCATATCTGTGAAGAGCTGTGGAGCCTGCTGGGACACGACACTTCTATAGAGTTTGAAAAGTTCCCGGTACTGAATGAAGAATACCTGGTAGAGGATGAAATTGAATATCCGGTGAGCATAAACGGAAAAATGAAATTCAAATTAGCGCTTTCGGCACAGCTTTCTCCAAAAGAGGTGGAAGAAAGGGTACTGCAGGATGAAAAAATGCAGCAGATTCTGCAAGGCAAATCACCCAAAAAAATCATTGTGGTGCCTCACAGAATTGTGAATATAGTAATTTAAATAAAAATTAACATTGGCAAATTAAAAAAAATGGAGGCTTAAATTTTTTAAATTTTTAACAGAAAGTTGTAAATTGAAAAATATTGCCAAAAAAAGAGAAAATAATTATAATATCGGAATCGTATTAAAATTTCATTGTCAAAAAAAACAGAAATGTTTATTTGAGACTATTGCATTTTAATTAATTTTGCCTTTAATTTACACCTTGTAAAATTTTAAAACAATATAATTTAGTTAAATATGGAAATGAATGTTTCAAAAAATGATGAGCAAGTAGTTGCTAGAAAAGCAGGAGGTTTAAACCCGGCTGTTATTATTCCTATTATCTTAGCTATAGGAATTTGTATTTATTTATTCGTCCTGGGAAGTCCGGGCAATTTTAAAGATGCGGAAAAACTCGGAGCAGGGTCTGTAGCTTTTTCAGATGTGGAAGGGAAAGACATTCACCCAGATTCGTTTTTAGGAATTATCTACAAAGGAGGGGTAATCGTACCTATCCTGATTACATTCATGCTGACGGTAATCGTTTTCTCTTTTGAAAGATATTTCGTGCTTAGCAAAGCTGCAGGGAAAGGAAACCTTGACAACTTTGTGATTCAGGTAAGAAGCTTACTGAACCAGAACAAAGTTGATGAAGCTTTGGAAGAGTGCGACAGACAGCAAGGTTCCGTTGGTAACGTAGTAAGAGAAGGTCTCACCACTTACAAAGCTTTATCTCATGATACCACTTTGAACAAAGAGCAGAAGATGGTAGCCCTGAACAAAGCGATCGAAGAAGCCACTACGCTTGAAATGCCAATGCTTGAGAAAAACATGATGATCCTTTCTACCTTAGGTACGGTAGCAACCCTTATTGCACTTTTAGGTACGGTAATCGGGATGATCAAGGCATTCTTTGCATTAGGTTCAGGAGGTGGTACTCCGGATGCAGCTGCACTTTCTACAGGTATCTCCGAAGCTTTGATCAACACGGCATTGGGTATCGGTACTTCAGCAATTGCGATCATGCTTTACAACTTCTTTACTTCTAAAATTGACGGATTAACTTATAAGATCGATGAGATCGCAATGAGCATCCAGCAGTCTTTCGCTGAATTCAACTAAGAATCAGAACAAGCACTGCAGTACGTAAAAAGAAGTTTAATTAAAAATCATTAATAATAATGGCGAGAGTCAAACCAAAAAGACATGGAGTAGTGACGGATATGACGGCAATGTGTGACGTTGCATTCCTGCTGCTTACATTCTTTATCTT
>NZ_CAJYMO010000096.1 GCF_913776365.1 uncultured Chryseobacterium sp.
TTAATAGTTTATTATTTGAAGGCCCTGAAAGTTGAACAAATTTTCAGGGTTTTTTTGTATCCTGCGCCTTCTGTTTTATGATGGCCGTTTCTATTTCGTGACCTGCCATTTCCTGATGGAAATAAAAAGCGGATTCCCTGATTTAAGCTTTATATTTTATGCAAAATGTAAAAGCGATTTGTAAATTTGCACAAAATTAAAAAAGAAGGCGGATATGCACAAGTTAGCTCTTTTCAGATTGCACCTGATCGTATTTTTATGGGGATTTACTGCCATTCTGGGAAAGCTCATTCAGGCCAATGCGCAGATTCTGGTTTTTTACAGGATGCTTTTCGCTGCATTTTTCCTGTACATCTATATCCGGGTATTCAGGAAAGAAAGCATCAAGGTTTCAAAAAAGATTTTTCTGCAGCTGGCGGCCATCGGTTTTGCCATGGCCCTACACTGGTACTGCTTTTTCCATTCTATTAAAGTATCCAACGTATCAATCGCACTGAGCTGCCTTTCTTTATCCACCTTATTTGCTTCTGTGATGGAGCCGGTCATCTTTAAGCGGAAGATCGATGTTTCTGAAGTTGTTATGGGAGTGGTGATTGTTGCCTGTATCCTTCTGATCTTCAAGACGGAATTCAGGTTCAAGGAAGGAATATTATATGGGGTGCTCTGTGCAATATTCGGAACTGTATTTTCAGTTTTCAACGGAAAAATGTTTGGCAGGACAAGTTCCGGCAATATTATCTTTTACGAGATTTTCAGCGGATGGTTTATGCTGATGGTTATTTATGTGTTTTCGGGACAAATTTTTCAGATGAATGAAATAAGTTACCGTGATCTCGCGTTAATAGGCTTACTGGCAAGTGTCTTTACGGCATTTCCGATGCTGGAATCGGTCAACCTGATGAAATACATTTCGCCTTTCACATTAATTTTAACAGTTAATTTAGAACCGGTTTACGGAATTATACTAGCTTTTTTTATCTTTGGGGAATCAGAACACATGAGCCCGGTTTTTTATCTGGCATCAGGTGTTATGATACTGGCAATCATTGTCAACGGATTTATAAAAGCTAAGAAACAAAAAACTTTACTTTAAGCATCGATCTATATGATGAAAAAATACCTTTTAGCCGCATGTTCCCTGGCGTTCGGGATCTCGCAGTCCCAGATCATCAGAAAATATTCCAATGAATTCCTGAATATAGGAGCCGGTGCGCGGGGACTGGCCATGGGCGGGGCTGTCATATCCAACCAGGATGATGTGTATTCGCCGATGTGGAACCCGGCAGGCCTTATGGGGGTGGAAAGAGACTGGCAGGGAGCCGCCATGCATGCCGAGTATTTTGAGTCTATTGCGAAATACGATTACCTGGCCTATGCAAAAGTGCTGGAAACCGGGGTTTTCGGAGTTTCCGTAGTAAGATTGGGAGTAGATAACATCCTTAATACGACCCAGCTTATTGATACGGAAGGCAATATTGATTATGATAAGATCACTAAGTTTTCCCAGTCCGATTATGCTGCTATTCTTTCCTATGCATTCA
Source organism: uncultured Chryseobacterium sp. (assembly GCF_913776365.1). Lineage (GTDB taxonomy): Bacteria > Bacteroidota > Bacteroidia > Flavobacteriales > Weeksellaceae > Chryseobacterium. Next base: position 1,542 of record NZ_CAJYMO010000096.1, read on the forward strand.
ACCCTGGCGGGAATCCTAATCTGGATGTCGGGATCAACGCGAAGATTGTCTACCGGAATGTCGGTAAATTCGCCAACGGCTATGGTTTCGGTTTCGATATCGGTGCCATTTATAAACTGGACAACGGATTTAAAATCGGAGGGATGCTGAGGGATGCCACAACCACCGTGAATTTCTGGAGCGTTAATCAGAAAGAGCTTTCTACCGTTGTCAACGGAGAAGAATTCAACCCTGCTCCAAAAGACAAGATGGAATTAACCATGCCGAAGCTGAATGCAGGCGTAAGCAAGGTATTTGACATTAACAGCAGTATCTATGTTCTGCCGGAAGCCGGGATCAATGTGGATTTTGCCAGGACTGCTGCACTTCTGTCCACGGATTTTGCCAGCATCACACCGTATGCCGGTGCTGAACTGGGATATCAAAAAATGATCTTTGTCCGTTTGGGGGTCAACAGGTTCCAGTCGATCACCGATATTGAAGATCTGAGGAGAAAGGTTTCATTCCAGCCGAGTGCCGGGATCGGAATCAAGTACAGAGGCCTTACCCTGGATTATGCCATTACCAATTCCGGAATCGGCGGATCCAATTTTTATTCCAACTTCTTTTCTCTGAAGCTGGACATCGGACAATTCAGAAACGATTAAAATATACGATCTGTATGAAAAAGTTTTCACTTGCAATATTTACCGCCTTTTCAATGGCTGCTTTCGGACAGAAAGTTTCAGATTATCAATACATTTCCCTTCCGGATACCTTTACTACTTTCAAAGGAGAAAGCTACGGACTGAAAGAACTGCTGACCAAGACGCTGACGGGTAAAAACTATACCGTAATTCCTGCTGACAAACTTCAGTGGCCTGCTGAAGCAAAGGATAATCCCTGCAATGTACTGATGGGAGATATTATCAATGACAGCGGTTTTCTCAGGAATAAAGTTGTTTTTCAGTTTAAGGACTGCAATGACAAGGTGATTTCATCCGTTAAAGGCGCTTCCAATATTAAAGACTATAAAGAAGGCTATCAGGATGCATTGAAGCAGACCTATGCTTCCATTTCTCCGGCAAGTCCGGTGCCACAGGCAAGAATACAGCTACAAACGGTTCAGCAGACCCAGGCTGTAGCCAGTCAGCCGGTGGCCGTCAATTCTTCAGAAGCCGGTACTTCCGCAATAAGGTATAGTAATGGAAAAGCCGATTTCCAGAAAGTACAGGTGGATGACAGCCAGTTTATCCTGGTAGGCTCCAACAGTTCCTCGCCCTATGCTACTTTCAAGGCAACTACCAAGAAGGATGTGTTCCGGGTAAAGCTGCAGAACGGAGACACGACGCTGGGATATTATGAAAACGGAAATATCATTATTGAAATTCCCCTGGGGAACGGAAATTATGGGAAGGAAGTCTTCTCTGCAAAGTAACATAAAAAATAAATCGATTGTTTTTCTTCCGGATAGTGCCGGAGACAGGATCTTATCTTCATAACCATGAAAAAAATCTACATTTCTCTGTTGGCATCGGCATCATTTTGCTGTCATGCACAAAATACCCTGAATGCACAGCTTCAAGAAATAAATTACGGGGCATCAAGTACGCCCTCCAAGCTGACCAGGTTTAATAACAAAATTATTTTTACGGCCAACCGAAACAATACTGAAGGAACAGAACCATGGGTTTACGATCCCGCTACTCAGAAATCGACTCTTCTGAAAGATATCTTCCCCGGGTTCGACGGCGGTATCGGTCCGCTGCCTTCTTTCAGAAACGTTAACAATAAAATTTATTTTCTCGCCAGGCAAAATTATTCAAGTCTTCAGATATGGCAGACGGACGGCACACCTGCCGGAACGGTAAAGGCAAAAGATCTTCCCGTGAACTATGTTAATGAGCTGGTGGTATCGGGTAATAAACTGTACTTTTACCAGAATCAGGAACTGTGGACTTTTGATACCGTAACCCATGACCTCATCCTGCTGAAAACATTTTTCTATTCCGGAAATGTTAAGCTGTACGCTTTCAACAATCAGATTTTTCTGGCGGCCAATGATGGGGTCTCGGGAAAAGAAATCTGGAAAACAGACGGTACCGTAGCAGGAACGGAGATGCTGAAAGATATTTCGACAGACGGCGGCAGCATTTCCAATGATTTTAAAATATTGACCTTAAATAACGGGAAATTTTATTTTATGGCCAATACCGCTACCGGATTCCATCTGTATGCAAGTGACGGTACAGCGGCCGGAACGGTACCAATAAAGCCGATGCCGTCTATAGGAGAGCTGGACGGTGCATCCAATGGTGATTATTTTGTTTTTACGGGCTATGATGACAATGGCGGTTATGAACCCTGGGTATCAGACGGCACAACGGCCGGGACAAAGATCCTGAAGGATATTTATCCCGGGATCGGCAGCTCAAATCCCGTAAGCAATGTGAAATACATTACATTTAAAAATGCCATTTACTTTGATGCCATTTCGAGCGGTACCCCTGTCTACGGCAACTACATCTGGAAAACGGACGGGACGGAAAACGGGACTGAACTGTTTACCACACCCAACAACAACATCCTTCACAGCGCTACTTCAGACGGCCAGTATTTGATCCTGAACAAAACCAACTATTATCAAACAAACCGTTTCTGGATTGCCAACGGAAATCCGGCACAGACTTTTGAGCTTACAGGAGTGAATGTATCTTCCTCTGACAGCTTTGTCGATATGAACTCTAAAATTTACCTGGCCGGCAGCACGCCGAAGCACGGCAGGGAACTGTTTTCTGTAGCACCTGCATCGCAGCAGGTTGCTTTGGAATCCGATATCAGCAAATCTGAAAGCAGTGCTCCCCATTCGTATGCTGTGCTGAATGATGATCTGGTGTTCATTGCTTCAGACATGGAATTCAACAATCAGATTTATAAAAGAAATAAAAATACGCAGCAGGTTTCCAGGGTAACTTCGTTTCCCGAAGCTCTTTCTCCCAATTTTGAAGATTTCTTTTTCAAAGTCGGAAACTGGCTGTACACCGTGAACAACACGGCCAACCAGACCAATATGATCTGCAGAACGGATGGTACCGCTGCCAATTCATTCATTATTCAGGGTATTGGTTCTACTTCCAATACGTCCTCCTTTATCAATCTCAATGATATGTCTTTGCTGTTTACCGACATAACCGGTGCAGGAACCCAGCTTTGGAAAATTAATAACAATTCCGATAGTAAGACGTTGGTAAAGAGTATTGATCAGGGCAACGTGGCAGGCATGTCTGGCGCCGATAACAAATCAACTGTTGTTAACGGTCTCGCTTACTTTGCAGCCCGGGAAAACGGCAAGCTGGCCATCTGGAAATCTGACGGTACTGGAGCCAATACCACCAAGGCCATTCAGATGAATTTTCAGAACGGAGCCGATGGAAACATTAAGGTAGTAGGGAATTTTAACAACAGGCTGCTGTATTCCACCACCAAAGAAGGATACTCCAATACAGGCAATACTGAGCTCTTTGTCTCCGACGGGGATGCTGCGTCTTCCGTTTTGCTGAAATCCCACAGTGACCAGTATGCTTCATCCAACATCAACAGGGAAACTGAAACGGTAAACGGCAAATTCATTTATTCCGTTTCAGGATATCCGGGAGGCCTGTATTCCACAGACGGAACCGCTGCAGGAACACAACAGTTGTCCCAAGCCAGCTTCTCCGGTGAAGAGAAATTCAAAAAATGCGGCCACCTGCTGTTTTATGCCCATACCAACGGCACCCAGCTCTGGAGGACTGATGGCAGCAGTACCGGAACATTCAGCCTGGCATCTAGTCTGGATGGGGTAAAAGACATGACCTGTGTGAATAATTACCTGTATTTCCTTAACGGAAATTCCGGAAAAGTATGGAAAACCAATGGAAATACCGGAAATATGAATGCTTTGAACATTTTTGTCACCAATGACGATAACCAGCTGCAGCCCAATGAAAATATCCTGAAAATGGATACGGATCATGAAAAGCTCTTCCTTACCATCGCTACAAAGGAACATGGGAGCGAGTTGTACATCACTACAGATACGCTCCCGGTGTATCTGGCCGCAGATGAGCTCTTTGAAGGTGAAAAACCCGGGGATACGGGCATCCGGGTATTTCCGAATCCGGTAACCGGTCATTTTTCTTTTAAGCTGGAAGATCAGGAGAACGCAGAAGACGCAAGGCTTTTCGATACCTCCGGAAAGCTGGTAAAAATCCTGGAATATAAAAATTCAGGATCTGATATCTCAGATGTGCCTACCGGTATATACTTCCTGAAAGTGAAGACCCGGAAAAGAGAATATATCCGTAAAATAATTAAAAAATAAACAGACAAAGCCCTCACTTCGAGGGCTTTGTCTGTTTATTTATACGTTCTCATGCTGTAGGAATCTGTGTTCCGGCCACCGGCCGGAACACAGATTCAGAATAAACTTACGGTTGATTGAAAAATTCGTACACCATTTTTGCTTTGCTTTTCCCCAGAATCTCTTCCAGGGTTTCCAGGCTGGATTCTTTCACCCGTTTAACCGATTTCAATTTGGAAAGCAGCATTTCAATGGTCTTTTCTCCGACACCGGGAATGCCTTCCAGCTCAGATTTGATGGTGGAGTTGGTCCTCCGCGTCCTGTGGTGCCGTACACCGAAACGGTGGGCTTCATCCCGCACCCGCTGAAGGATCTTCAGGGTTTCGGATTTCTTATCGAGGTATAACGGGATCGGGTCTTCAGGGAAGAAAATCTCTTCAAGCCTTTTGGCAATGCCCACAATGGTGATCTTTCCGTACAGCCCCAGCAGCCGGAGGCTTTTAACAGCTGAGGAAAGCTGGCCTTTTCCACCGTCTATCAGGATCAGTTGCGGCAGGTCTTCCCCTTCGTCCAGCATTCTTTTATACCGGCGGTAAATCACCTCTTCCATAGTGGCAAAGTCATTCGGGCCTTCTACGGTTTTGGGATGGAAAATCCTGTAATCTGCCTTGCTTGCTTTTCCGTCCTTGAATACCACACAGGCTGATACCGGATTGGTTCCTTGGATATTGGAATTATCAAATCCTTCAATGTGCCTCGGTTCTACGGGCATCCGCAACAACTTCTGCATTTCTGACATAATCCTGTTGGTATGGCGTTCCGGATCTATGATCTGCACCTGTTTCAGCTTTTCCAGACGGTATTCTTTGGCATTCTTTTCAGAAAGCTCCACGATCCTTTTTTTGTCACCTACTTTAGGGACAATCAGTTTAACATTCGGAATTTCAATATTCAGATGAAAAGGAAGCAGTACTTCCTTGGAATGGGAATCAAATTTCTGTCGGATCTCGATCAGGGCTTCTTCCAGGATTTCTTCGTCCGTTTCTTCCAGGATTTTTTTGATCTCCGTGGTGAAGCTCTGGATGATGTTTCCGTTTCTGATTTTGAAGAAATTGACATAAGCTGCCGTTTCATCACTCGTCATCCCGAAAACATCCACATCGTCGATGTTCGGGTTCACCACTGTATTTTTTGCCTGGTAATCTTCCAGTACATCCAGTCTCTCCTTTATGATCTGGGCATCTTCAAACTGCAGATTGGAAGCGTATTTTACCATTCTGTCCGTCAGGTATTCCTTTGCTTTCCGGAAATCCCCTTTGATCATTCCGCGGATGGCATCTATTTTCTCATCATATTCCTGCTTGCTTTCCAATCCTTCGCACGGTCCGCTGCAGTTTTTGATATGGAATTCCAGGCAGACTTTATATTTGCTTTCCTCGATTTTATG
>NZ_CAJYMO010000097.1 GCF_913776365.1 uncultured Chryseobacterium sp.
AAAAAGTACCGTTTATGATGTTAACGGCACCCACACGGGCCAGAAGATCGGGATCCGCCGTTTTCTTTTTATTTTCCGTTTTCTTTTTATGGGTGGCCGCAATGATTTCTATGTCGGGCCGGTATACATTCACTGCCGCCAGTTTCAGCTGGAACTGTTGTCCTGCAAACCGCGATCTATTATTGAGGATCTCGATCTTTGGAACGGTAATATTGAAGACATCCCTGACACTGCTTTTTCCGGTCCCTTTGAACCGGACATCATCAATCAGGATATCCGAATTGGCTGAGGAAACTTTTTTTATGCTGACCGCCTGCAGAGGATCCGTCATGAAATAAATATTTTCAAACTCAATATCGTGATCTGAAAAGGTAAAGGGAATTTTTTCCTTTACCGTATTTTTATCAAATACAATTTCTTTAAGTTTCAGCCGGAAGTTGTCTACTGAAGCTGTCTTTACCTTGTTTTTCTGCTGTACCAATACGGATCCCTGCAGGATGTCAAAGTTTTTGATTCCTATTTTGAGGTTTACTTCCTTAGGATTTTCCTTTACTGTTTTCTTACCGGTTGAAGTTACTGCCAGCTGAGGCTTCGTGAATCGTGCGGTTTCCACGATCAGCGAATCCTGGTCGATTGTAAAATTTTCTGCTAGCAGCCTGTCAACTTTGAGGTCGAATACGTTTTTTGCATTGTACAGCGCCGGACTTTCAATAGGTTTCAGATGAAAATCATCGATATTCAATTGTTTATTCTTCGCATCGATCTGCCTGGCAACAACCTGGTAAAAATCATTCACCGTCACTACCACGTCATGAGCACCGATTTTAAATTCCTTAAAAGCTACCGGCAGCTTAGAGGCGTCTGCGCTCTGGCGGATATCGGTAAGCTTTACATTCACCTTCTTTCCTCTGAAAACATCTTTTTTCGCTGCATTGCGTACGAAGACATTGCCGTTGGTCACCAGGATGTTTTCAACACCGAAATCAGTCTTTTTCTTTGCCCTGCTGTTTTTATTTTTAGGGATGCCCAGTGTAATGCTGACATCCGGATCGATGAGTTCTATGTTTTTAACGTGGTAAGATTTGCTGAAGATCGCTTTCCAGATACCGAAGTTTTCTACCTGCAGCTTTTTTATGCTGCCGTTGATCTGGGTTACGGAAGGGTCTGCCGTCGGCTTTGTTTTCACCACGATGGATCCGGTGGAAATGTTGCCTTTGAAAAGATCAAGATCAAAATTCTGAAGGGTGATCCGGTACGGTGTTTTTTCATTGATCAGGTCCGGAAGCTTACGGTTAAGATAAAAATTCAGTAAAAAAGGAAATGCAAGCGCCAGCAGAATCAGTACTCCGAGAATAATCAGCACTGTTTTTTTCCATCTTCCGGTTTTTTGTTTAATTTTCGTTTCCATGCAAGTAAGTGCTGATGATTTAAAATGCAGATCAGCATTACTTAAGCTTATTTTCAAATCTTATTCCAATCCATTGAATACATGAGAATTTTATTTTTTCATTTGTAAATGGTTACGAGGAAAAAGCCTGCTTTCCGGTTGAACGGTCCTGCTTTCCTTCAAGGGCTGCCGGTTTCCATTGCTGCTCAGCATGGAATTCCTGCATATGATAAAGGGCAGGTCGCGGTTTCCGGATTCATTTTACATCATCAGGCTGATGCCTGATCCCGGACAACAGGTTCAGCATCAGCAGATGGGAGTGATGCACTCTTCCGGTTTTCTTAAAAAGCGGCCTCGAAGGATAAGGTTATTTCAGATATTCCTCATTGTAATTGATCATCCAGAAAATCCCGTAGCGGTCCTGGCAACTTCCGAAATAATCTCCCCAGAACTGTTCTTCCAGCGGCATCTCAACGACTCCGCCTTCAGAAAGCGCGCTGAAGATCCGGCCGGCCTCCTCGCGGGAATCCGGGAAAACGGATACATAGTTGCTGTTTCCTGCCACGAGCTGCTGTCCGAAGCCGGGAATGATATCAGATCCCATCAGCAGATCATTTCCTACCGGCAGTGCAATATGCATTACCCTGTTTTTCTCTTCATCAGAAAGGTTTTCGGTACCCGGTGCCGTGTTCATCCTGTAAATTTCTCCCAGGAATTCGCCGCCGAAAACGGATCTGTACAACCGGAATGCTTCTTCAGCCGTCCCGTTAAAATTTAAATAAGAATTTAATTTAGGCATAGAATAAAGTTTTTATATGATGTAAAAGCAAAGGTCAACTGCCGTCTTTTTTAAGATCAGTGCAGGTCTTCAGAAGCGGCAGCAGGCAGCTTCCTGCAGAGTGTTGTTCGGGAGCGGTATCGGCATGCCGGCCGGCATTCAGAGATAAAAAAGAAGATATAAAACGGTACTTCCTCTTTTTTTCCCCAGAAAATCATCAGCGTAAGGTTTACGATCCTGCCGGCAGACGGGCCGGATCCGTAAAGGTGATATTCCAGCCATGGCCATTGATGTCCCAGAATGAATTATGATACATCCAGCCATAATCCTGGGGCTCCTCATGCTGGGTTGCTCCATGAGCTACTGCGGTGTTTACCAGCCGGTCTACCGCTTCACGGCTGTTTAAAGCCAGTGCAAGAAGCACCTGCGTGCTACCGCTTTCAGGAAGCGGTTTTTCCGAAAACGTCTGGAAATATTCTTCCTCGATAAACATGACATACATGGTATTTTCTTTCACCACCATGCAGAAGGCCCGTTCATCCGAAATGGCTTCATGGGCAGAGAACCCGAGGGCAGCCCAGAATTTTTTCGTTTTCTCAATATCCTTCACCGGAAGATTCACGTACATCTGACTGATTTCCATTGCTGTAATTTTTATTGTTGAACTTATCCAAAAATAAGGCGTTGCGGCGTAATCCCGCTTGCCTTAGGACAAGTTTTATATTTTCGGGGGATGCGAAACCAGTTCTTTACGGATGCGGCTGAGCGAAGTATCGGTAATGCCGAGATAGGAAGCAATCTGTTTCAACGGTGCATAGCGGACCACCTGCGGTTTCTGTTCCAGCAGGTTCAGGTATCGCCTGGTGGCAGAGAGGGTAAACATTTCTACTGAACGCTGCTTGCAGAGGAAGAGCTGCTGTGACATCCAGGCCCTTCCCCATTCTCTCATGTTCGGCATTTTATGAAACAGTTCCTGAAAAGTTTCGAAGTCCAGTTTCCAGCACTCACAATCCGTAATACAGACGATGTTTTCCTGCGAAGGGATCCGCTGGAACAGCGATGAAACTTCAATAATGATCTCATTTTGCGTAAAAAAGTGCGTGGTCACTTCATTTCCGTTGAAATCATTGACGAATGAGCGGGCCAGCCCGTTCTCCAGGATAAAATATTCATGGGCCGTTTTCCCTTCCTTCAGAATCGCTTCGCCTTTTTTGAAGGTCACCTTCTGATGGGCCTGAAAAATTTCGGTAAGCTCTTCATCAAGGAAGAACGGGAATTGATAGGAAACCTGTAAAGCACTGCCAGTCATTACCTTTAATTTATGGCTTTAAAATTAAATTTTTTCTGCGATATGGAAAAATAATGATCCGTTCCTCCATTAAGATCCTGATTAAAAATTACATTTTCATCTTATTTTATGCGATATCCAGCTTATCCGGAGTTACCGGCTTTGGGAATAAATACAGCTCTTAATCATTCCCTGGATCTGTGAGATCCAATCATTCATGTCTGTTTTAAACAGATTTTATAAAATGAATGCCTGAAGAACCTGTAATCTGAAGGCTGTCTTCCCAGTAATATTATATTATTTCACTATATTTAGATTTTTAAAATTCATCGTACATTATTACTCTATGAAAAAATCACTCGTCCTTATGCTTGCAGGCATAGCGATCTTACACAACTGTAAAGAAGACTGTTATAAGGCTCCTGAGCCTACCGTTTTTGAATTTGTTAATGCTTCAGGCGAAAATCTTATCCAGAATGGGACGCTCAACAGTTCCGGTATCGTAGTTCAGCAGGATAATGGAAACGGAAACATGGCAGGGATCAATATAGAAATCCGTGATGACAGGAAAGTCGTGTTAAAAAATGCAGGTTTGTATGACGGAACCCGGACGTACCATGTGTACCTTACTACCGAACCTGTAAAAACATTTGACTTCAAAATCTCCTCCAGCCAGCGCGCGGATGGCTGTGACGGTTTTACCATCAATAATGTAACTGTAGAAAACATAACCTGGTCCGCAGAAAACGGTTATTACAAAATAGTGGTCGACTAGCATATATTCCGGGTGGTAAGCAAAGCTGAAAAGACATTTTAATCAATGGACGGGAGCCCGTTTGTTTTTTACGTCTATTAATGGCCAGATCATCAGTTTCTTTCCAGAATCAAAAAAGGGAAAGCTGGATACCGTCAGATCCTGAGGGCTTACGGGCATCCCCGGAAACGGTTTTCCCTCCGAACCGCCATGAATTCCGCTTCTCCTCTTCCATCACCTGCTGCACATCGAAATCCGGGGTAAATGTTTTCTCGGTATCCGCTACGATCTGATGGAGCCTGTTCAAAGTCCTGAGTTTGTCGGAATTTCCCAGTTTTGAGGTTTCGATTCCTTTTTTCAGGATGCTGATGCTTTCATCATACGTTTTTGCAGGTACCGGAAACGGATGGCCGTCTTTCCCGCCATGGGCAAATGAGAACCTGGCAGGATCCCTGAATCTGGAAGGTGCCCCATGGATGACTTCGCTTACCAGAGCCAGCGACTGCATGGTGCGCGGACCTACGCCTTCCAGCATCAGCAGTTCTTCGAAATTCCGGGGCTGTTTTTCCCGGGTGATATGCAGCAGGGCGCCGAGCCGTTTCAGATCGATGTCAGAAGCATGGATTTCATGATGGGCAGGCAGGATCAGCCGTGAGAAATCGCTCATGATTGCTGCAGAATCCGTATGGGAAATGTCAAGGATGCCTTTTCTGTTTTCCGAAGCTCCGGCAGCGGTAAGGTTGAGGATTTCCCCCCTGGAAATGCCGTTAATCCCGGTGTGCGGCTCTTCCACAAAAGACGTTATATTTCCGGAATGCCAGTGGTAGCGGCGGGCCGTACGGTCAGATTCATGCATCCCCTGCTGCACCACGCTCCAGTGTCCGGTATCGGAAAGAAGAAAATTGGGGAGGTACAGCTGGTAACCGTCCTGAATGGCGGTATTGTCTACTTTTGCGGAAAGGCGGCTTGCCCTGACCAGCGCATTGCCGTCCAGCCCGGTTCTGTCGGCAATCTGCAGGAGTTCGGACGGGGTTTCCCGTGAGAACTTTCCTTTTCCGCCGCAGATGTAGAGGCCCAGTGAACGGGAAGCCGGATTTACGGAACGTTTCAGGGCACCCATCACGGAAGTGGTAATCCCCGAAGAATGCCAGTCCATTCCCATCACGGCCCCGAAGCTCTGGAACCAGAACGGATCAGCAAGCCTCCGGAGGACTTCATCTTTGCCGTAATCCGTAAGAATCGCTTCTATTACAGCAAGCCCCAGCACCGACATCCGCTCATAAAGCCAGGGCGGTACTTTGCCATAGTGTAAAGGAAGGTCAGCTGTTCCGGAACGTTTCATAAGGACTGGATTCTTTAATAATAGGAAGGTCAATTTACAAAAAAAACATCCCTTTCAGGATGTTTCAGTTTTTAATTTTTGATAATTTTCTTGGTGACTGCCCTGCCTTTGAAAGTAATCCTGAGCAGGTAATTCCCTTTCACAAGATCATGGACATCAATTTCTTTTGCATTCCTGCCTGACTTTACCAGTTCGCCGGATACGGAATAGAGTTCGAAATGTTCCATCTCTTCATTGCAGTACAGTATCTCTGCCACCGGATTCGGATAAACGGAAACTCCGTGGTGGTCAGCAGCTATGTCTTTTGCATCCAGATAAGCCGGTACCGTGCCGTTGAATCTGGAAAGGAAAATATT
>NZ_CAJYMO010000098.1 GCF_913776365.1 uncultured Chryseobacterium sp.
CTATCGTCGTGCTCTGCCTGGATTTTTGCTTTTTCCACGGCATCGCGGATCAGCTGTATTTCTGCGGCCGGGTTCCTGAACCAGTCGAGGCTCCACAGATGCAGGAGATTCCAGCCCATGCCTTCCAGCACCGCAGTCCTCAGCCGGTCCCTGTCGCGCGCCGACTGTGCCTGATGGTAAGACTTTCCGTCACAGGTGATTCCCAGCAGATACCTTCCGGGATGGTCCGGATCGGTAATGGCCAGATCAATATAAAACCCTGCGGAGCCTACTTTTTCCCGTACGGTGAAGCCTTCCTTCCGCAGTGTTTCAGCCACCATGGTTTCAAAAGGCCGGGGCTGGTCCGGCTGTTCATCGTGATGGCTTTCAAATTTTCCGTGTTCGGCAAAGTAGAGGAAACTCTTCAGGGCCCGGATCCCGAATTTAGCCGCGGGGCCGATCACCATATCGGCGGCCGTAATATTGGTGAAAACCTCGCATCGCCTTTTGGCCCGGGTAATAAGCACGTTCAGCCTGCGCTCCCCGCCTTCATTGTTCAGCGGCCCGAAGCTCATCGGCACCTTCCCGTCTTCAGTCCTTCCGTACCCGATGCTGATGAAGATCACATCCCTTTCATCACCCTGTACATTTTCCAGGTTCTTCACGAAAAACGGTTCATCGGCATGATCCCTGAAAAAGCTTTCCGTTTCCGGATTTTTCCGCCTCCGGATTTCAATAGCGTTCTGTATGGCCTGCATCTGGGAAGTGCTGAAAGCGACCACGCCAAGACTCAGCTGAGGGCTGGCGAGGGCATGCCGGATAACGGCATCCGCTACTTCTTCGGCTTCCTTAGGATTGGTACGGGTTTTCCCTTTATCATAAAATGTACCCGGCAGATGGTTAAAGGCCAGCCCCATCCTGGTTTTTGATCCCGGACTCGGGAAAATCACCAGCCTGTTTTCATAAAATTCCTGGTTGGAGAGGCTGATCAGCGATTCGTGGCGGCTCCGGTAGTGCCAGCGGAGCATCCGCTGCGGTGCTCCCTGGGCATCACACATTCCAAGGATGCTCTGCATATCGGCCGTAACGTTGTCTTCATCTTCCGTATCGGTATTCAGTTTATCGAAAAAGCTGGTCGGCGGCATCTGGCGGGTATCTCCTACGACCACAATCTGCTTCCCTCTCAGGATGGCACCCAGTGCATCCACCGGCCTTACCTGGCTTGCCTCATCGAAGATCACCAGATCGAAACCGATACTGTCCGGCGGCAGGAAACCGGCGATGGACATCGGGCTCATCATCATCACCGGTTTAATGGCCTGTATGGCCAGCCCGGCTTCCTGCATCAGTTTCCGTACCGGCATATGCCTCGCCTTACGGTTAAACTCGCTCTTCAGGATATTGATCTGTCCGCCGCCTTCCTGTTTCGGTACGCCTTCCCAGTGCTTCAGGGCTACTTTAGCCCGGCTGTAATACTGCTTCAGCACATCCATCCGGCGAAAAGCGGCAATGGTTTCCTCGTGTGTAGACCGTTCGAATTTCCGGAGCTCCGTACTGTCCAGCATTGCCTGCTCCAGGAGGTAATCATACCAGGTTTTCTGCAGAGCCGTTCTCAGGTGCAGGCCGGCATCATTCCAGTTTTCGACTGCCTTGATCAGGAATCCGGCACCCTGCTGCTCCGTTGTTTCCTTCAGCACGTTCCACTGAACGGCTTTGTGCATCTCCGGCAGCTGTTCCTTCCACCGGGTAAGCACGGAAACCTGTGCCGAAAGCTTAAAATTCTCAATTCCGTTTCCGCTGAAATCCAGATGCTGAAATAAGGTCCGGAATGCCTTTTCCTGTTCATCCAGAAGAGCGGCGGTATTTTCTTTATGCTGACGGATCGTTCCGGTCTCCCTGTTTTCCTGCAGCAGACCGATAATTTCCGGCCGGATATCGCCTTTTCCGATGTGCGTATGAACTGCCTGCAGATAGTCAGCTGCATTTTTCAGCAATGTCCAGTCGGATCTCTGTTGTTGCCAGTACTGCCGGAACAGCCGTTCTCCTAATGCATTGTAGGACTGCAGTGTAGCCGAAAGCCTTTTCTCTTCCATTACGGTGTTTACCAGTTCCAGCTTTTGCTCCAGGCTGTCCGGCAAAGCGGCATTCAGGAAAGAGGCCAGTTTTTTCACACTCCTCTTATAATCACCGATCAGGAATTTATACCATTTGGAACCGTGCGCCATCAGGTTCTGCCTGATTTCCAGCATTTCCTGCCCCCAGGCTTCCGGAATGAAAACCGGATCATACCTGCGGTGGATTTCAGCCAACTTATTCCCTGTACTGATGATTTCTGCAATATCTGCCTGATTGTTGAGCCATGCACCGTCTTCAACGGACATCGAATCCGTTCCGGGATTTTTTACAGCCCAGTCTGCAGTCTGTACCAATTTTTTTATTTCGGCTGTATCCACAGGCACCGGGAACTCCATAGACCTGCTGAGCGCTTCTGACGCATGAATCAGGTTACCGGTAACCTGTACAGCCACCGATAACAGCCCGCGGGCCAGTTCTTCGTCTTTTGGAAGGAAAACCGTTAAACCCGTTCCGTAAAATACCAGCTTTTCCGGCGGCCCTATGCTGTTGAGCCTTGCCTGAACCTGTCCTGCAGCCCTTTCCAGATCCGTCATCCGCGCCGCATCCAGGGAAGACACGTTACTTATGGCAATGACAGGAAATTTATATTCCCTGTTTTCAGCGGAGATCCTGAGCAGATGGCCGATCACGTCGTGCACGGAAATACCGCTTTGCCCGGCAATGCGGTTCATTTCGTCCGCATACGCATTCAGTTCCTCCGTTACCGGCTCCAGCAGCCGGATCTCTTCTTCCAGATGGGCAACGGCAGGCTTTCCGAGTTCCAGGATGCGCTTTAATTCAGCATGAAGTTCACGTTTATTGGCTTTATGGCTATGGAGTTCCAGACAGGCTTCGCCGAGGCCGATGCTGTCCAGCCTCCTCTTTACCACTTCAAGAGCTGCCATTTTTTCGGCCACAAACAATACTTTCTTACCGCTTCCGACAGCATCTGCGATAAGGTTGGTAATGGTCTGGGATTTTCCGGTTCCGGGAGGTCCCTGGATCACCATATTCCGGCCTTCATGTATGGCCAGCATGGCAATTACCTGAGAACTGTCGGCATCCACTACCTGCATCAGCTGACCGGCCTCCGTTTCCTGATCCAGTTGGTGTCCTTCTCCTACCGTAGGCTGCGGCTCTGTGAAGCCGGCCCCGAAAAGGGACTGCAGGATGGGATGGTCAGCGGGATTTTTATGTTCCGGCCATCCGGAGGTATCAAGGTCGTGGTAAATCATAAATTTGCCGAAGGAGAAAAAGCCCAGCTCAATGGCATCAGCCTCTACTTCCCAGTTTTTCATGTGGGCAATATGTTCCCGGATGAGGCTGAAATAGCCTGAAATATCCAGGTCTTCCTCTTCAGGAAGTCCGGGAATGCTGATATTGAAATCGGCCATCATTTTTGCCTGCAGGGATAAATTGGTCCCGATGTCTCCACCAGTGTACCTCAGCCTGAAGCGCTCGCTCGCACTGGAACGTTCCAGGGTTACCGGAACCAGGACCAGCGGTGCTTTTCTCACTTCCTCATCATTGCCCTTTTCAAACCAGCTGAGCATTCCCAGGGACAGGAACAGGGTATTCACTCCCTGCTCTTCCAGGCTTGTACGGGCTGCATAATAGGTATTGAGGATTTTGGTCTGGAGTTTCTGCTCGGATTCATTGGTCTGGAGCCGGGTATCATGATAGGCTTCCTGCAGCTCATCCTCCGTAAGCGGCGGTAGCTCAGGCATTTCCTCATCCTCATCCATTTCCTTTTTACCGGGCCTGCCCAGAAATGTCATGGCTTTGTTCTGCTTTACCAGGATCTGGTAAATGGAGACCGATTGCTCCTGTACAATCCGGAGCCCACGGGCTTTAGGCACTTTATAATTCAGTAAGGTATTGCGCATCCCCAGATCCAGCAGCTCTTTTCTCGCCGCTTCCAGCTTGGGAAATATAAGGTCTCTCATAGTTTGTGATTATCGGCTCCTAATGTAAAGAAAAAATAGGGAATTATGAAATGGGTAACCTTAATGAGCAGCAGGGATTGATCTGAAATGCGGGAGGTTTTACGGATGTTTGTCATTCAGTTATGAGTTGTGAGTTATAAGTTATGGGTTGTGGATGCTGGACCGTGTATGAGAAGTTTTAACAATTTTATCAGGTTGATGGGCTTTGGTTTCCGCTACTGTTTGCTGTTGTATTTTTTTTAACGTCAAGTTTTTATCCTGATGCTTATTAGGAGGCAAAGGAAGATCAGCAGGCTGATCTGATGAACGGATTATCATGAATGTGATTAACAGACCGCTTCACCAATTTGCTCTTTTTTTCTTGGACCAAAGAAGGTCCATCATCAGATCTTGTTATGATCCAATATATTTTTTAAAGATATTTTAATAGTCGAAAGATGGGTGAACAGATTCTTCTGTCGATTTTCTTACGTTTATTTATTTCAGGATCCGGCATTTATTCAGGACTAAAGACAGGCAATCCGGAATCATTTTCGTATTTTTAATAGATCGATACTATTTTACTAAATACAGGAGCCGATTCATGAATACTAACGGAAAAATTTATCTTGACAATAATGCTACGACCCGCATGGATGAACGCGTCCTTCAGGCCATGCTTCCTTTTTTTACCGAAACCTATGAAAATGCAGGAAGCAGCCATCTGGCCGGTTTTACGGTTCATGAGCATGTAGAAAATGCAGCCTGGCAGGTTGCTGAACTCATTGGGGCACAGCCGGAGGAACTGGTTTTTACATCGGGTGCTACCGAAGCAATCAACCTGGCACTGCGCGGCATTTCAAACGGCAGCCGCAATCACTTCGTGACCGCAGCCACTGAACATAAAGCCGTGCTGGATACGGCAGACGATCTTACGCGAAACGGAAAATACAGCCAGACCCTCATCCCGGTACAAAGAGACGGACGGATTGATTTCCGGATTCTGAACGACGCTGTTTCGGAAAATACACTGATGGTAAATATCATGATGGTAAATAATGAGACCGGAACCCTTCAGGACATCAGGAAAATCAGTGAAATCGTTCATGCAAAGGGTGGTTTTCTCCTGTGTGATGCCACCCAGGCTGTCGGAAAGATTCCGGTGGATGCAAAAGGGCTGGGGATTGACCTGATGCCGTTTTCCGCCCATAAATTCCATGGTCCGAAAGGTATGGGCGCCCTTTACATCTCCGGCAGGCTGAAAAACCATTTCACTTCTCAGATTACCGGCGGTGGACAGCAGAACAACCGGCGCAGCGGTACACTGAACGTCCCGGGGATCATCGGGCTGGGCAAAGCCTGCGAGATAGCCCGGCAGGAAATGCAACAGGACCAGGTCCATATAAAAGAACTCCGTGATTACCTGGAACACGAACTTTTGTCTACGGAAGGCAGCTTTATCAACGGATCCGTTGACAACAGGATCCACACTACCAGCAACATCTGTTTTCCGGGTATCCTTTCCGAGCAGTTCATCCTGGCGCTGAAAACGATTTCCGTATCCAGCGGTTCTGCCTGCTCATCGGTAACGGCAAAGCCTTCCCATGTCCTGAAGGCTTTAGGTTTAGCGGATGATGAAGCCCTGAGCTCCATCCGCTTCAGCCTGGGGAAATTCAGCACCCTGGAAGAAATCAAAACGGCCGTCACCAGGATCAGGGCCATCATACAACAGCTCCGGTAGCAGATTGCTATCCGGAGCTGTATCATTATAAAATTAAAATAAGGCTAAAGCGACAGTAATTTATCAAAATGGATCGGAAGATCATAGATCCTCTTTCCTGTGGCATGATAGATGGCATTGGTAATGGCCGGCGGCATTCCTACCCCACCGATTTCCCCGACTCCTTTTACACCGAGGTCATTGACAAATGTATCGTGTTCTTCAACAAACAGGACCTGCAGATCGTGAATGTCGGCATGCACCGGGATATGATATTCTGCCAGGTCATCATTCATATACTTTCCTAACCGGTGATCCACAATGGTTTCCTCATGCAGCGCTTTGCTGATGCCCCAGATCATTCCGCCCAGCAACTGGCTTTCAGCAGTTTTCGGGTTGATGATTCTTCCGGCAGCTACAGCGGTAAGAGCCCGTTTTACCTCAATGGTACCCAATTCCTCATCCACTTCAACCTCCACGAAAACGGCACTGTGCACGGCACTGGCCTTCTTTCCGGAAGTTAAAGGGTTCGGCATCGCCGAGTTTTTGGTTTTGATGACCTTGCCTTCATTATCTTTCAGGATCTCTTCATAACTGACCCTGAGATCCGGGTTTTCCTTATGGACCACAAATCCGTCTTTACAGATGACTTCCTTAAATTTGGTACCAGCCAGTGCGGAATCCTTCATGGATCTGGCTTTTTTATAGATCTTTTCATTCAGTGCCTGACAGGCAGCCTGCACAGCCGGGCCAATGGTTGCTGTTGTAAACGAGCCCCCCTGGATCGGGGCAAAAGGCATTGAGCTGTCGGCATAGGAAAAAACAACCTTATCAAGAGGAAGTCCCAGTTCATCCGCTGCAATCTGGGTCATAATGGTGAAGGTTCCCGTTCCGATATCGGTAACGGCACTTTTTATTTCTACGCTTCCATCGGTATGAAGGATGGCTTCCGCACGGCCCAGCAGCCTGTTGGCATCCCACATTCCGGTGGCCATTCCATACCCGACAAGTTTATTCCCGCGTTTCATGCTCCTTGGCTCAGGCGTACGCTGATCCCATCCGAACTGCTTGGCTCCTTTCAGATAACATTCCTTCAGTTCTTTGCTGGAATAAATTTTTTCGCTGCTATGGTCAACATCCGTATAATTGATCAGTCTCAACTCTACCGGATCAATGTTTAATTCATAGGCAATCTCATCCATCGTCACTTCAATGGCATGCATGCCGGTGCTTCCGCCCGGTGCCCGCATATCCAGCGGGCTGTAAACGTCCACCGGTACGATTTTATGGTTCAGCTGGGTGTTTTCTGCCGGATACAGCATATTGGCCCAGTTTACGACAATTTCCACGTAATCTTCAAACTGCGAGGTCTCCCCCACTGCTTCATGAAAAATCGCATTCACCCTGCCGTCCTGACCGGCCCCGAATTTTGTGTGCTGCAAAGTAGGCGGGCGGTGCCCGATCATATACATCTGTGCCCTGTCCAACGTTACCCTTACATTGCGCTTCAGATGAAGGGAAGCCATCACTGCCATGAAGAGCTGATGCTGCGGCCGCAGGCCGGATCCGAATCCGCCGCCTACAAAAGGCGAGATCACCTGTACATTTTTCATTTTAAGCCCGAAAACATTCGCTACATACATCTGGGAATTGATGGTTCCCTGGGTTTTATCGTAAATTTTTAATTTTCCGTCCCCTTCATAAATAACCGTAGAGGCGAAAAGCTCCATGGGATTATGGTGCTCCGTACCGTGTTTGAAGGTACTGTCGATCTTTACGGCAGAATCTGCATACGCCTTTTCAAAATCCCCTTTCGGCGGCGGCGGCGGTGGTTTCAGCATGGAAGCCAGGCCTTTCTTGGGATCCCGTGCTTTTTCAAGATGAGCAAAGGCATCGGTATAAAAGTCTTTGTCTTCTTCATATTCGATGTTCAGCTTTTTGGCAGCCAGCCGTGCCATCTCGAAGCTTTCCGCTACGACCAGTGCAATCGGCTGTCCGTTATACCGGATTTCATTATCTTTCAGCGGCTTAAAAACAGTTCCCGGCGGAGCGTCCATATCGGCATACTGGAAATCAAACCACGCCGTGGAAGGACGATTTTCATGGGTCAGTATTTCCACAACGCCTTCCAGCTTTTCAGCTTCCGAGGTATCAATGGATTTAATTTTTCCTTTGGTGACGGTACTGTTGACTACGTAGCCGTACAGAAGGTCCGAAGGATTATAGTCACCCGCATATTTTGCAGTCCCAGTTACTTTCAGATGGCCTTCAAGACGGCTCTGCGGCGTTCCTACAGAGGGTATATTTTTCATAAATTTTTCTTTTGGATTTGAGGGTAATGGGTTTACAGCGACGGCTTTGCTCCGGGTCTCTGGGATCCGGGATTGAGTGCCATCATGCAGTTTCTGATAATGGCCCGTTTGGCCAGTCCAACTTTGAATTCGTTATCTTTAAATCCTTTGGCACCTGCCAGAATCAGATCGGCAGCACTGCTGAAATTTTCCTTTGAGGGCTCTTTTCCTTTCAGGAAATCTTCCGCTTCTTTTACCCTCCACGGCTTATGGGCAACGCCCCCGAGTGCAATAGCAATTTCTTTGATCATCCCCGCTTCAAGGGTGAATCCGGCTGCTACCGAAACCAGCGCAAAAGCATAGGAATTCCGGTCCCTGAGTTTCAGATAAGAATAGTTTTCAGCAAATCCTTCAGCCGGCAGTTCAATTCCGGTGATGATCTCATCTCTCTGCAGCGTATTATCAAGTTCAGGCGTATCTCCCGGCAGACGGTGAAATTCTTCAAACGGAATGATGCGGTCACCCGAAGCTCCCGTAACGTGTACTTTTGCACCTAAGGCAGCAAGGGCTACGCACATATCGGAAGGAAATACGGCAATGCAGTTCTCATTATGGCCCAGGATGGCATGGATCCGGTTGTATCCGTTGATTGCGGAACATCCCGATCCGGGTTCCCTTTTGTTGCAGGGCACATCAGGATCGTAGAAATAATAACATCGCGTACGCTGCAGAAGATTCCCTCCATTGGTCGCCATATTCCTGATCTGGGCGGAAGCACCTGCCAGAATGGTTTTTGAAAGCAGAGGATATCTTTCTTCAATCACCGGATGATGCGCTGTTTCTGCATTGGTCATCAGCGCCCCGAGTTTTACACTACCGTCTTCAAGTTCCGTGAGTGTACTGAAACCGGATACTTTATTGATGTCTATCAGCGTATCCGCTTCAGTAACAAAATACTTCATCAGGTCAATGAGATTCGTTCCGCCGGCCAGTATTTTATTGCCTTCAGTCTCTTTCAGTAAGGAAACGGCCTGTTGAAGGTCTGCTGCTTTGGTATAGGAAAAATTATTCATTACATTTCTTCTTTTACGGCCATGATGGCATTGATAATTCCCCTGTTGGCCCCGCAGCGGCAGAGGTTTCCGCTCATCAGGTCCTGGACCTCTTCCCGGCTGTTTCCTTTACCTTCGTTCAGAAGGCCCACGGCACTGCAGATCTGTCCCGGTGTACAGTATCCGCACTGAAAGGCATCATGCTCAATAAAAGCTTTCTGTACAGGATGTAAATTTTCTTCGCTGCCGATCCCTTCAATGGTGGTAATCTCTGCGCCGTCCCTCATGACGGCAAGCGTGAGGCAACTAAGCACTCTTTTGCCGTCGATCAGCACCGTGCAAGCTCCGCATTGTCCGTGGTCGCAGCCTTTTTTGGTTCCGGTAAGATGCAGGGTGTGCCGCAGCGCGTCCAGTAAGGACACCCAGGGTTTCAGTTCAAGCTCATGGCTCTGGCCATTTACTTTCAGGCTAATGGATTGGTTGTTCTGATCAGGCATATATCATGTATTTGGTGTTCATGAAGCCTATGCAAAAAAGAAACCGTTACGCTTCGGGAAGCCATAACGTGGTAGGAAGATACCCCTATTTAGAGTGGATCTAAAAAGCAAACCCCTGTTAGAGTTAAAAACTCTAACAGGGGTAGGTTAATGCCGGTAATTTTCTTTCAGCTGAAAGACGTGAAGCACCTGCGGGAAGAGAGACTGCACATATTCTTCGGCAGCTTTTTCAGAACCCGGAAAGGCGAGTACCAATGTTTTTCCGCTGAAGCCGGCAATACTTCTGGACAGCATGGCGGTTTTAATACGTTCCTGACCATAACGGCGGGCAGTCTCCATAATGCCAGGCATCGGCCGGTCGATCATGGGCAGCAGGGCGTCCGGGGTTACATCACGGGCCGAAACGCCGGTTCCCCCGGTAAAGATAACAAGATCGTAATTTCCCTCCCTGTGCTCGGCCAGGGTTTTCTGAATGACATTGCATTCGTCAGGCACAATGGTATAGCTGACCTGCTGAAAACCCTGTTTTTCCAGCTGGCTGATGATGGTCTTACCGGAAATATCTTCGTTTTTCCCTTCGTGAATACTGTCCGAGCATACCACCACGGCAGCTTTAAGATTTTCAGCCGGAAATTGAGAGTCCCCGGATTTCCCACCTTTTTTCTCAAGGAGCCTGATGTTGCGGATTTCCACCTTTTTATCAATGGGTTTCAGCATATCATACATCACAAGGGCAGCCACGGAGGCACCGTGCATGGCTTCCACTTCCACTCCAGTTTTATAAACGGTATGGACTTCCACAGAAATGATGACCGATAATCCTTCTATTTTAAACGTGATTCCGGTGTATTCCACCGGCAGCGGATGGCAGTCCGGGATGACATCGCTGGTTTTTTTAACACCGAACAGGGCTGCAGCTCTGGAAAATTCGAAAATATCCCCTTTCGGTACCTTACGCTGTTCGATGGCCTCTATGGTTTGCGGGGAGGAAGTTTCCACCGTAGCGGTAGCAATGGCTTTGCGCAGGGTGGACTGTTT
>NZ_CAJYMO010000099.1 GCF_913776365.1 uncultured Chryseobacterium sp.
TGTTACATTGATACATTGTTACATTTTATAAAATGGGTCGACAAATTGCCATTACGGGAATGGGTATCATCTCGTCTATCGGAACCGGTGTGGAAGAAAACCTGCACTCGTTAACCACCGGGAAGCATGGGATCTCAGAGATCAGCCTTTTTGAAACCAGGCATGCCGGACATATCAAAACCGGTGAGATCAGGCTTTCCAATAAAGAACTGCTGCAGAAGCTTCAGCTGAGTGAAGACAGCAATGCCACGAGAACTGCCCTGCTGGGGATGGTAGCGGCCAGAGAAGCCGTGGAACATGCCGGAATATCTGATATCAATGCATACAGGACCGGCCTGATCTCCTCCACCAGCGTAGGCGGAATGGACATCACTGAAAAATATTTCTATACCTATGAAGATTTTCCGGAAAAGCAGAAATATATTGATGCCCATGACGCCGGCAACTCTTCCCTGATGATCGCAGAGGATCTCGGGCTAAAAGGCCTGGTTTCCACCATCAGCACCGCCTGTTCTTCTGCCGCCAACGCCATCATGATGGGGGCAAAGCTCATTAAAAACGGAGTACTGGACCGGGTGATTGTCGGCGGTACCGATTCGCTTTCAAAATTCACCCTGAATGGGTTCAGTACCCTGATGATCCTTACGGATTCTTATAATACGCCTTTCGACAATGACCGGAAGGGCCTTAACCTTGGGGAAGCAGCCGCTTTCATCGTTTTGGAATCGGATGAAGTGGTGAAGAAAGAGAATAAAAAAGTACTCGGTTATCTTTCAGGCTACGGAAATGCCAATGATGCACACCATCAGACGGCCTCTTCCGAAAACGGGCAGGGTGCCTTCCTGGCCATGGAAAAAGCACTTGCCGTTTCAGGCCTGCAGAAGGAAGAGATCGACTATATCAACGTTCACGGAACCGCGACACCGAATAACGATTTATCAGAAGGTATTGCCATGATCCGCATCTTCGGCGAAGGCCAGGTTCCGGATTTCAGCTCCACCAAAGCTTTTACGGGCCATACCCTGGCTGCTGCTGCTGCCATTGAAGCCGTATATTCGCTGCTGGCCATTCAGCATAACCTTATTTTCCCGAACCTGAATTTTAAAACCAGGATGGAAGAATTCGATCTTACACCGGTTACCGCACTGAAACAGAAAAACATTCATCACGTCCTTTCCAATTCATTCGGATTCGGAGGAAACTGTTCAACCTTAATTTTCTCCGGATCATGAGTACCGTTTATATCAACAGCGCAGCCTGCATTTCGGCACAGCCTACGCTCGAACAAGATTTTATGCAGCTGCTGCAACCCGAAAATTCGGTGCAGGTGCTGAAAGCCATAGAACCTAATTACAAGGAATTTATTCCGCCTGCTATGATCCGCAGGATGTCCAAGACCGTAAAGATGAGTTCTGTAGCCTCGCAATATGCTTTAATGGAAGCCGGCATCAGTCAGCCGGATGCCATCATTGTCGGGACGGGAATGGGCTGTTCACAGGATTCTGAAAAGTTCCTGAGAAATATTATCGACAATAATGAGGAATTCCTTACCCCTACCTATTTCATCCAATCGACACACAATACGGTAGCAGGACAGATTGCTCTGGGATTGCAGTGCCATGCGTATAACTTTACCTATGTGAACACTTCTTCGGCACTGGAATTTTCCTTTCTGGATGCACGGCTACAGATCCTTGACGGAGAAGCCGAAAATGTGCTGGCAGGATCAACCGATGAAGAAACCGAGCGCACGATTGAACTTCACTGCCTGAATAAAAACATCAAGAAAAAAGAACATCTCCCTGCCGATTTCCTGAACTCCGCTACAGAAGGGGTCATCTGGGGTGAAGGAGCCAGCTTTTTCGTGCTCGGAAAAGACAAAACCGAAACTTCTTATGCGAAACTGACGGATGTACATATCATCAACCGGCTGGAAACGGAAGAAACAGAAGATTTCATCAACGGATTTCTGTTAAAGAACGGTTTCAGTGCCCATGATATTGATGCGGTAATACTGGGCTTCAGCGGCGATGCGGAATCCGATGTTTATTATAAGAAAGCAATGGCCCTGTTTACGGATTCCATTTTGTTGTATTACAAGCATTTAAGCGGGGAATTCAATACAGCCAGCGGTTTTTCAGCCTTTATGGCCTGCCATATCCTCAAAGGCCAGAAGATTCCGGACGCGATGAGAATGAATGAAGCAGAGAAGAAAGAGGTAAAAAATATTGTACTCTACAATCATCTCGGCGGCAAAGACCATAGTCTTGTTTTGCTGGAAAAAGCTTAACTTTTATCATTGAAATTTATGAAAGACAAAATGATCCATAACAACGATTTTAAAAATTGGTCTGAATTCATTTCAAATAAAATAAAAGCAGCCCAAACAAAAACAGCATTCAAAATCAATTCGGAACTGCTAACCCTATACTGGGAAATAGGGAATTCGATTATTAAACAGCAAAAACAAAAAAAATGGGGAAGCAAAATTATTGATCTTTTAGCCGATAATCTCGCTGAACACTTTCCCGGAAATAAAGGTTTTTCTGTACGTAATTTAAAATATATGCGGTCTTTTGCAGAAGCCTACCCACATTTTCCAATTGTGCAGGTGCCGCTTGCACAAAAAGAAAATCATTTTATGCAAATACCGCTTGCACAAATTACCTGGTATCATCATATTAGCCTATTAACTAAAGTAAAAGATATTACGGAAAGAGCCTTTTACATTTCTGAAACCGCTAAAAACGAATGGAGCAGAAACATAATGCTCTTGCAGATACAATCTGACCTTTATTCAAGAAGCGGGAAAGCACTAAATAATTTTGAGCAGACATTACCCGAATATCAGTCTGATCTTGCTAAAAGCATTTTCAAAAGTAATGTAAAGCAGGATAGGTTGTATCGTAAAATATTATATCTTTATACCTAGTCTCAAAAAACGATTTTATACTGTTGTAATATTTATTATTTCATTTGTTGTATTATCTAATGAGGTAAAGAACGGAACCAAGTCCGGATCTATCCACTCTATTAAATTGTAAAGCTTATTTTTAATATCGATTGCCACTGAACAATCAATATTATTGTGTGTGAAACATATAGGCTCACAATGATTTATTCTATTTCTGAAATTTCTTATATCATCAAGTTTTGAATAAATGCTAGCTCGATCTTCAATTCTTGGTTTGTTTGGAAAAACATACAGAGATTGTCCGCGAATTAAAGTATAATGATGACGTAAAAAGAATGCAATCCAAAACCCGAAATTTTGATCAGAAATTACTTTTCCACTTGTTATGGCTATCCTTCGTCTAATCAAACTATTTTCAACATTTTGAACTGAATTTCTCATAAAGTAATTCGAAAACCTAAGAGAAGCATGACTCATAAATCCAGATTTTTCGTTTATTATCCAGTCTGGATCTGAAAAGTGGGAAGACATTTGAACACATAATGCATTTCTAAAGATTACCTCAAATTGACTTAATATAGGATGAAATGCCTGAACCAACTTAATATTACCAGTGTATAAACGCTCTGCTCTCACATTGTCATTGCCTGTAGCAGCTAAATAACGATTATATCTTGGGAGAGATAAATATTTATTTCTTAATTGTATTCTCATATATTTTGCAATTCCGAATTATTTTCTTACATTTGCAAGAGATAGACTTAATAAAGCCTCTTTCCTTCGTGGAAACGTAATTAAGTATAAGATAAAAAAGAGCTTCTTTATTTGTAAAGAAGCTCTTTTATTTTATAAAATCATTTGATTGTTAAAAAAGATAATCTCAAAAACGATGATAAGTAAAATTAAATATTGATAACGAAGAAATACAATGAAACATTATTATTTTATTCTGTTCTACCTCTTCTGTAACGTTTTCATTTATGCGTTTCAGGGGAGTTTCTGGGTCTATCTGTTCTGTTTCCTGATGTTTTCAGCATCCGTTATCTGGGGATCGTTTGATATCGGGCTTGGCTATTTTATGAACAGTACCCTCCGTAAAAGAACAAAAATAAAGGAAATCGCCCTGACTTTTGATGACGGCCCCACTGAATTTACACCGAAATTTCTGGATCTGCTGAAAGAGCACCATGTCAAAGCTACCTTTTTCTGTATCGGCAGGCAGATCGGGCAATATCCTGAAACCTTCCGGCGGATTATTGAGGAAGGCCATACGGTAGGCAACCACACCTTATCACATGCTGCAAATACAGGGTTTTTATCTGCTTCAAAAATGATTAAGGAAATCGGAAAATGTGATGACATTATGCTGAAAACGGGAAATATTACCACAGACCTGTACCGGCCGCCTTTTGGGGTTACCAATCCGCATATTGCTCAGGCTATCGAGAAAACCGGTAAGAAAAGCATTGGCTGGAATGTCCGTTCCCTCGATACCGTTACGGAAGATGAGAAAAAAATTTACCGGAAAGTCACCCGACAGTTAAGAAAAGGCAGCATCGTCCTGTTTCATGATACCTCAGAAAAAACCTACCGGGTGCTGGCTGATTTATTAGTATTTTTGAAAAATGAAAACTATTCTACTTTCACCGTTGATGAGATTCCGTTTCCACAGGATGGAAGGAAATCCGGATGATTTTCAGCAGTGTGGGCTACATGACTCAGATCCGGTGAAAAACTTTGTATATTGAAGGTGATAAAGATGTGCATAAAGAAACAGTGCGGAAGCGCTTACCTGAAAAAGGTTAAATTTTTTCCGGGACTTAACTTACATGATTTAAATAGATCATAATACATAATTTCATGAAGAAAATCCGGAGATGGTATTCTCCGGTATTTACTAAAAAACAGGAACATGACTAAAAATATTTTTATACTTTCTTTTGTAATGCTTTCAGGCTTCTTCCTGGCGCAGAATACCGCCATGTCCGGAACTGAAGCCAAAGCATTTGTATCAAAAATTTCTGCTGAGGCCAAAGAAATAAAGACCCTGCAGGCGGATTTCATCCAGACCAAAAAAATGGATTTCCTGGATAAAAACATTGTCACCCAGGGCAGGATGTCCCTGAAAACCCCGAATATGCTGAGCTGGAGGTATACCAAGCCTTATCAGTACAGCATCGTTTTCAGGGATAATAAAATTTTCATCAATGACCAGGGAAAGAAATCTTCCGTGGATGCCAAAAGCAAAACTTTCGAAAAGATCAATAAGCTGATCGTGGGAAGCTCCAATGGACAGATGTTCAATGATCCTGAATTTTCAGTAGCCTATTTTAAGAATACAGGCTTCAACATCGCCCGGTTCACTCCGAAATCTGCCCAGCTGCTGAAATATATCAAACAGATCGAACTCCAGTTCCCGAAGAACCAGTCAACAGTTTCCCAGGTGAACATGACGGAGGCTTCGGGGGATACTACAGGCATTACTTTTAAAAATACCAGAATCAATGCACCGGTTGCTGCTTCGGAATTTAGCTTATAGCTTTGTTTTCATCCTTTGTATTTCCTGTAAAACCTTTACACTTACAGATGCCAGACCTGTTCTGAACACGGAAAAAAAGGTGGAAAACCTCTATTTTTCATCTAAGGAAGATTATGTTTATAAGTGCCAGATGGACATTTACAAAAATCATGTCAGCGGAATCCTGATCATTAAAAAAATCAACGGAAACGCTCACCGGGTAGTACTGACTTCAGATTTCGGGAATACATTAATCGATTTTGAAATTTCAGAGAACGATTTCAGGCTCCATTACGTGCTTCCTGATATGGATAAGAAAATCGTCATCAACTTCCTGAGAAATGACTTCCGGGAACTTCTGAGGCAGCAATACAAGGTCAATGAAAGTTTTGAAAGCGAAAATTCCAATATTTACCGCTCAGAAATAAATCAGAAGAAGTATTATCTGTTTTTTAATAAAGAAAACGGGTTGCTGGAACAGATCGTTTTTACGAAAAATAATAAGGAGAAAATCGATTTTACTTTTGAAGGAAAAAAACATATCTTCGCAGACCGTCTGAGCATCCAGCATAAAGACTTTAAGATCAACATTAAACTATTTCAGATAACCGAAAACGAATAAACTCACATGAAAAAAATTATTTTCTTATGTATTAGCATGATTTCAGGGTGGTCCCTGGCACAGGTAACTTTTAATCCCGGAATACGGGCAGGTGCCAATTTTTCGCATTTCACAAATAAGGCGCAGTGGTATTCCTATTTCGATTTTGATTATTCGAGCAATAACGATGCACGGATGGAATTCAAAAACAAAACCGATGTGTATCTGGGATTGACCGGAAATATCCGTTTTGCCCGGTTTTATGCTTTGCAGCCTGAGATCAACTATTCGAGACAGGGAGCAAAACTCGACACGAATATCAACAACTGGGACGGACAGACCCTTACAGCGTCCTATGTAAGTTTTCAGTTGATTAATAAATTCTATTTCAATAAATTCAATATTCATTTCGGGCCTACATTGGAATTTCTGGTGGAACAAAAAAATTTCAATGCCTCCAATACAGTCGATCTTGGAATTACAGCCGGGGCAGGATTCGACATTACTGAGCATTTCGGTGTGGAAGCCCGTGTAAAGAAAGGCTTTGTTCCGGTCTACTCTTTTTATAACGACCACTCCAATATCACATTCCAGACCGGCGTCTATTATACCTTTAACCTAAAAAAATAACTGTATGCAAAGCATTCTTACCGATTTTTATACGATACAATCCTGCGAACCTTCGGAAAACGGAAACTTCAATGCCCGGATTTTCCTGAATAAAGAACATGATATTTTCAAAGGTCATTTCCCGGGAAATCCGGTAACCCCGGGCGTATGCATGATGCAGATCGTAAAGGAACTGACTGAAGAATGTACCGGTAAGAAATTATTCCTGAAATCTGCTTCCAACGTAAAATTCATGGCCATCATCAATCCCTTTGAAACGCCGGACCTTGAACTTCAGCTGAATATTACCGAAGATGAAGAAAACATCAGGGTTAAGAACACCACCTCTTTTGGCGGGACTATTGCATTAAAAATGTCTGTGAACTACCAAAAGATTTAACGTATGAACTTCCTTTTTTCATTGCTTGCCGCCTGTATCCTTTTCTTCCAGTCTGGTCTGGAATCTTTAAGAAGCAGCTATGCAAAAGCACCTTCCTCCAATGCCGCTACGGAAGCCTTTATCAGTATGGCAGAGAAAGCAACAGGATCAGATCCTGCCATCCGCGGATACAAGGCAGCGGCTAAGATCATGGAAGCTAAAGTGACCAGGAAAGACAGGAAAGCATTGGTGAAAGCCGGAGCTACCGATCTGGAAAGTACGATCCGGTCCAATCCTTCCAATGTGGAACTCAGGCTGATCCGGTTGAGCATTCAGGAAAATATCCCGAAAATCGTAGGATACCGGGGAAGCCTTAAAGAAGACAAGGCCTACCTTCTTGCCCACTATGGAAAACAGAATGCTGCCATGAAAAATTACATCAGAAGATTTGCCGCGCAATCCAAAACCATGACGGCTGAAGAACGTGCGACCTTAAAATAACGCTATGACCCGTACCGAAGTACAGCAGGTGATTTCTGAAAAAAAAATCTGCATTGTCATTCCTACTTATAACAATGAAAAGACCCTGAAAAGGGTGATTGACGGCGTCCTGGAATATACCGGAAACATTATCGCCATAAATGACGGCTCTACCGATTCCACTCCGCAGATCCTGAAAAATTATCCACAGATTGAGGTAATATCCCTGCCGGAAAACAGAGGGAAAGGAAATGCCCTTAAAACAGGTTTCAGAAAAGCCATTGAATCAGGATATGCCTATGCTGTCACCATTGATTCGGACGGCCAGCACTATCCTGATGACCTTCCTGTATTCACAGAGGCACTTCTCTATGAGAAAGAAGAAGTGCTCCTGATCGGGAACCGCAATATGTCCCAGGACGGCATTCCCAAGAAAAGCAGCTTCGGCAACCGGTTTTCCAATTTCTGGTTCTGGTTTGAAACCGGCATCAGACTGGAAGACACCCAGTCCGGTTACCGGCTGTATCCGCTTCATAAAATCCCGAAAAAATATTTCACCCCAAAATTTGAGTTTGAGATTGAAATAATCGTCCGTACTGCGTGGCGACGCGTTCCGGTAAAAAATGTGCCGGTAAGGGTTTTGTATGATCCGGAAGAGCGGGTTTCCCATTTCAGGCCTTTCCGGGATTTCACCCGGATCAGCATTCTGAACACCATTCTGGTAGCCATTACGTTAGTTTATATTATTCCGCGAAATTTCATTCATAATTTCAGGAAGAAAAGCTTTAAGAGATTTCTAAAAGAAGATGTACTGGAAAGTGACGGCAGCAACCGCACCAAAGCTTTTTCCATTGCGTTGGGCGTCTTCATCGGATTTTCACCTTTATGGGGATTCCATACCCTGCTTACCATCTCACTGGCAGTCCTTTTCAGACTCAATAAAGTATTGGCTTTTGTCGCTTCCAACGTCAGCCTTCCCCCGTTTATCCCGTTTATCATTGCCGCTTCCCTGTTTCTCGGCGCTCCTTTTGTAGAAGGCGACAGCAATATCCTGAGCCGGGAACTGAATTTTGAGCTGATCAAAAACAACCTGGTACAATACGTAATCGGGAGTTTCATTCTGGCCATAGGGATGTCTGCCCTTTCCTGGATCGCCACTTTTGTTTTCCTGAATACGGTAAGCCCTGAAAAGTAACTCATTTTTTCTATCTATAACCGATCTGCTGCATAAAAAATGCAGAACCTTTCGGTCCTGCACAACTTAATAGTAAATGAAAAGCTAATACTTATTTTTTGGTTATTTTACGGGTCTGGCTTTTGCCGTTTTTATCTGTTACCACGATCATATAATTCCCGGGGTTCAATTCTTTCAGGGAAAGGGAATTCCTTTCAATTTTTGCCTGAAGCACCATTCTTCCGCTCATTTCATAAATGCTGGCCTTTGATGGCATAAAATTTTGACTGGCTGTAAAGTTCAGGTCATCTCCTACAGGGTTAGGATACACCGTAAAGAGTTCCCCGGTGGCGTCCGCTTCTTTCGTATTCAGGAATGTTCCTTCCACCACATTTAAAGTGGTATTGGGAGTTACGTTGTTAATGGTATCTACCATCCCGGACGGCCATTTCACGACTACTTTGGTAATAGCGGTGGCCTGCCCTATTCCGAAATGTACATTCAGGGTACTCATATTCTGGAATCCGGTTCCGCTCTGTACATCCCGGATCTGTTTACCCCAGGAACCATAGATTTCCACCCTGGCCCCGATACCGTTTCTGTTGCTTTGGATACCTTTCAGCGTTACTTTCAGCCATTTATTGGTGTTCCCTGCATTCATCATGATATTGTTGCCGTTCTGGACATCGAGGAATCCGTCATTATTGAGATCCCCGACGGGACGGTCGTACAGGTTGAAGTTATACGCAGTGGCGTTAGGAACAAAAGTAAAGTCTCCGTTCCCGAACATAATATTATTGCCTGCGCCCATCACATCCAGGAATCCGTCATTGTCAAAATCATGGGCTACAAATTCCCTTCCCAGTGCCGTGTTGGTATCATAGCCTGATCCGGCTGATTTATCCTTAAAGGTTCCGTCACCGTTATTTTTCATTACCCTGGTAAGCCCGTTGCTGGTGGAGTTGGCACCTACAACAGCGTCCATCCAGCCGTCATTGTCGAAGTCTCCCCAGGCGGATGACCAGGTTTGTACCGCATTGGCCATGTTGGCTGCGGCAGCCACGTTGGTAAAGGTTCCGTTCCCGTTGTTTCTGTGGAGCTCGTCGATATTTCCGCCGGGCCCGGAACCGCCGCCGCTGCATTTGGCAATAAAGAGGTCCATGTCACCGTCATTATCATAATCGATCCAGATGGAACCGTAATTTCCTCCGGAAGCAAAGTCACCAAGACCGCCCTGGTAATGGTTCAGGTTGGTCCCGTCATTCATATAAAACCTGTTCGGGGCATTGTCATCACAGGCAAAAGCATCCAGTTTACCGTCTTTATTGATATCCACAAAATTGGTCCGCTGGGTAAGGAATGACTGGGGTTTGCGGTCTGCCGTATATCCTGTGCCGTTAGCATTTGCTTTTACAAAGACAATACCGCTACCCGACCCATACATAAGATCATTGAATCCGTTGTTGTCATAATCTCCTGCAGCAATGCTCCAGGATGGGGTTACCGTAGTATTGGGAATCGTATAGGTCACGTTGTTGAAGCCGCCGCCGGGCTGCTGGTAGCCGATAACGATCTGGGTATTGCTGACTACGGAGACAATATCATCCAGATAATCCCCGTTCATATCCACCACGCAGTTGTTGAAGCTTCCGGCAATTGTTACAGGTACTGTGTTGAAAGATAATCGGCTGGAGACCACAGTTCCTTCAGCCAATGTAATATTGAATGCTGAAGCCGAATATTTGTTATCAAATACAATATAGTAGGTGGTCCCTGCCGTAGCATTGAAAGTCACCCGGGAATAAATTCCCGAATAGTCATCGTTTGCCGTAAGACAGGTAAGGGCACCGCAGTTTCCGGTAAATACCATCATCCGGGTATCTGAGACTGAGCCTGCGGAAGAAGTGTTTATGGTGACGGATTTATCGGTTACCGGGGTATATTTGTACCAGATCCCTTTGGTTCCGGCTGCTCCCAGGGAACATGCAGTGGGAGGTGCATCCCCGGTTACGGTCTGTGAGAGCACGGTTCCCGGAGCCAGCACGGTAGCCGTTGCACAGGTAAACTGGGCCGTCATCCAGGCCGTATTGAACATTCCTATGGAAAATAAGAGAAATTTTTTCATGTTGATCTGTTTTTATCAGGTTATATGATGACTTACGGACAATTCTGGTTGAGTGTACCGATCCATTGTTTTAAAAGCTCCACGCCCTCCTC
Organism: uncultured Chryseobacterium sp.; assembly: GCF_913776365.1. Taxonomy (GTDB): domain Bacteria; phylum Bacteroidota; class Bacteroidia; order Flavobacteriales; family Weeksellaceae; genus Chryseobacterium. The sequence continues at coordinate 10,893 of NZ_CAJYMO010000099.1, forward strand.
ATGAACCACAGTCCTTCCCAGCAGCGGCATACGGTCGGCTTCGTCAGTAGAGGAAAGCCTGAAATGCATTACCGATTTGGAAGGGTTGCCCGGGTTAATGATTTTCTCCAGCGACTGGTCTATTGGTTCATCGGCCATCACACATACTCCCAGATTCGTCAGATTGGACGTTTTGCTGAAGCTGAGCCGGATGGCACGGTAATCACAGCGCGCATTTTCCTGATGGCAGTGCGCGCAATTGATGTCCAGGTAAGACCGGAGGCGGATATCCAGCGGTTTGCCGGTATCTTTATAATTTACCGTGGAAGCGATATTGGAAGGATAGCTCTGAAGGTAGCCTTCATCCACCAGCTTCTGCAGCTGATTTTTCAGTCCGTTGGAGTAAGGATATGCTACATTCAGGTTCTGTGGCTTTACTCCGATGGGTACAGGCTTGTTGTCCAGTTTATGGCAGGCAAAACATTCCGTTTCAGAAGGAATCCGGTAGTCCGTTGTCAGCACGGCATTGTTTTCTTTTCTGAACGAAATATTCTTAAAGCTCCCGCTGGTGAAATCGGTACCGGTTACCAGCTCAGCTTCTGTCTGGGCGTCATTCCAAAGGTATTCGGCAAAAACCCACCCGCTGGATTTCCTGATCATCAGACGGGTTTCAATGATCTTCGTGGTATTTCCCGGCTGAATGGTATTGTAATAGAAGTTTTTAATCAACACCGTCCCTACCGGAAAATTCAGTGATTTATCATCCGTTTCATAACTTGCTTTGGTACCGGCAGGCATCCAGATAAATCTTTTTTTCAGGGCATAGTCTGTGAAAAGGGAGCTTGCAGG
>NZ_CAJYMO010000100.1 GCF_913776365.1 uncultured Chryseobacterium sp.
CTATTCATTCTATGTGGGAGCCGGATTTCTGCTGCTGACTATAATTTACACCATCGTAACGACGAAAGAATATTCACCGGAAGAATTTGCCGCTTTTGAAGGCGGAAAAGAAATTGCACCCCCTTCAAAGTTCATGGACATCTTCAAGGATTTTTCCAATATTCCGCCCCAGATGAAAAGACTGGGAATTGTGCAGTTTTTCTCCTGGTTTGCTCTTTTTACCATGTGGGTGTTCACAACGAGTGCGCTGGCGACCCACCATTTCGGATTGTCTCCTGACGATACCCATTCCAAGGCATTCAACGATGCAGGTGACCTTACAGGTAAGCTGTTCGGAATGTACAATCTGTGGGCAATTCCGTTCGCCTTTATCCTGACGCCGTTGGCGAAATGGATCGGGAAGAAGCAGACCCACGCCCTGGCCCTGGCATTCGGGGGAACCGGGCTGATCCTTATGTATTTCATTAAAAATACGGATCTCCTCTGGATTTCCATGATCGGATTAGGTTTTGCCTGGGCAAGCATCCTGGCCATGCCTTACGCCATGCTGATCGAAGTGATTCCGCAGAAGAAAATGGGGGTGTACATGGGAATCTTCAACTTCTTTATTGTGATCCCGCAGATCATCAACGGGCTCTTCGGCGGTCCTATCGTAAGCGGGGTTTTCGGTAAAATGGCCATCGATTATGTAGTCGTCGGCGGAATCTGCATGCTGCTGGGAGCTGTCCTGACCCTCATTTTCATTAAATCCGAAGACGAAACCCCAAAGGAAATTGAAGAGGAGATCCAGCAGGTGCATTTTTAATACTGTTTTTATTATGGATTTGAATTTGGAAATCAGATGAATGATAGGAAGAGGGAATCCGGAAGTTCTTGCTTTTCCCTGTAAAAAAAAAAACAGCATAGAGTCAATCACAATAATTTATTCGATCTAATCTGTTTTTGATATAAAAAACTGCTTCAGGCATTTGCTGAAGCAGTTTTTATTTTAATGCGATCTGAATTGTTACGATCTGAATAATTCCCTATCAATAGGAATAGACTTTAGTCCATCCACATAAAAACAGCCGAAATCTAAAACGTCCGGCATGCTGGTGTGGCTTCAACTCTGCTTAACTTGGATTGGCATTCCTTGAAGGTGTAGTATAAATTTAAATATAAAGTCCCGCAGGACAGCTCACTATAAGATAGAATAAAATCCTATCGGAAGTATAAATGTTTATTCCCGAAAAGGAATTTTATTAAAAATATTGACCAAACCCACCTTAATTTCATTTCTTTAAGTCGACAACTGAATATAATTCATTTATAATCGATCTCACGTCAATGAAAATCTCTGATTTTCCTTCGCATGTGTTCTAAAATATACGCAAAGCATGAAACTAAAATCTTATGTGACTCATGTGTTAAAATCGTCCCTTATAATTTAGCAAAATATCTTTTGTCTCTTTTCTGTTTAAAATAGAATTGCTGTTGATAGGAAACCATCCCTTCCTGTTTGGTTTCCGATTTGTATAATCTATCAGAATTTAATCTTTTTTTAAGCTGGACACAGCTTGTAATCATTAACTTTAGATAAAACAAACGGAGATATGTACGACATTATTATCATTGGAAGCGGAGCCGGTGGTGCCACCATGGCTTATCAGCTTGCAGACAGCGGAAAAAAAATACTGGTGGTGGAGCGTGGAGATTACGTTCCGGTAGAAAAAGAAAACTGGGATTCGGTAGAAGTTTTCCAGAAGAACCGGTATACCACAACGGATCAGTGGCTGGACAAGCACAACAAGCCTTTCCGTCCCGGAATGCATTACAATGTAGGAGGAAATACCAAATTTTATGGTGCCGCATTATTCAGATTGCGCGAAGAAGACTTTAAGGAAATCGAACATTACGGCGGGACTTCGCCGGCCTGGCCCATCCAATATGAAGATCTGAAAACATATTACCTTCAGGCAGAAAAGCTTTTCTATGTTCACGGAAAAAGAGGATCTGATCCTACCGAACCTTTTGATGAAGCCCCGTATCCGTATCCGGCACTGCCTCACGAACCCAGGATCCAGGAAGTGGTAGACCAGTTGTCAGACTATGGCTGGCATCCTTTTGAGCTCCCGGTGGGGGTTAATTTTGAACCTCATGCATCAGCCAATGCACCGTATACCCTGGACCGTTTCGACGGTTTTCCGGATGCTGCGGAAAGGAAAGGCGATGCCCATCTGTGTTCACTCGCAAAGGCATTGGAACATCCGAATGTGGAACTGATGACCAATACCAAAGTTCTTAGGCTGAATACCAATGAAGCAGGAGATGCAATTACGGAAGTTATCGTGGAGCAGGATGGCGAAACCAAAACGCTGACGGCGGAACTGGTTGTTCTTTCAGCGGGAGCCATCAATTCGGCGGCCCTTCTTCTGGAAAGTAAAAGTGAAAAATTCCCCAACGGACTGGCTAACTCCTCCGATCAGGTCGGGCGAAATTATATGTTCCACCAGAATTCCGCATTAGTGGCACTCTACACCGAGCCGAATCCGACCAAATTCGGGAAAACTTTCGGCGTTAATGATTTTTACCATGCCGGCAAAGGCTATGAATATCCGCTCGGGCACATCCAGATGCTGGGGAAATCCGATGAACATCAAATTAAGGCAGACAGCCCGGTACCGGCTCCCGGCTTTACCTTTGAGCTGATGGCAAAACATGCCGTTGATTTCTGGCTTACTTCAGAAGACCTTCCGGATCCCGAAAACAGGGTAACCGTAGAAAACGGGCAGATCAAGATCAGCTACACGCCGAACAACCAGAAGGGGCACAGCTATTTAAAAGAAGAACTGATCAAAGCGCTGAAAGCTTCCGGGAAATTTGACTCCTTCCTGTTCAAAGGAATCTATTTCAGCAAAGGAATGGACATTGTCTCGCCCGCACATCAGAACGGCACCACCAGGATGGGCACGGATCCGGCAACTTCAGTAGTTGATACGTATTGTAAGGCCCATGATCTGAATAATCTTTATATTGTCGACGGCGGCTTTTTCGTTTCCAGCGGGGCCGTAAATCCGGCACTAACCATTATTGCAATGGCTTTGAGGGTCGGAGAGCATATCAAAAACAATGTGCTGAATTCATGAAGTCACGCATAGCCAAAATTACCGTCGTTTATCTGCTGGCATTTTTCACGGGACTTAATTTCGTGATCTTTCCGGCGCTGAGCAGTGCTTTCACTGATGCTTCCCTGTTCGGTCTTTCGTCGGCACAATTTGGCAACCTGTTTATTCCGCAGGTCATCTGCATCATTGCTTCTTGTCTTGCGGCTCCATTCCTGGTGAATAAAGCCGGGCCCAAGCTCATTTTAGGAATAGGGCTGGTTCTGATGATGGCCGCGACGGCAGGTCTATGGGGGTTACAGTTTTTCATGGAAGACCAATTGGTTTTGTTTCCGGCATTGATGGTACTGGTAGCCTGTACCGGAACCGGTTTCGGGCTTTCCATCACTACCCTGAATCCTTTGGCAGCCAGTTTATTCGAAGGCAATCAATCTTCCGCGATCCTTATCCTGCAGTTCTTGGTGGGCCTCGGAACGTCTGCTTCTCCGCTGATGATGAATGCCGTCGGAAGCTTACAGCACTGGATGTACGTTCCGGGAACGGTATTTATACTGGTAGCAGTCCTGTTTATTTTTTTCCTGAGTCTCCGGCTTGAAAAAGGATCACTCTTCCAGCTTCCCGGACATTTTAAAATCCCTTCCAGGCTCTGGCTGTTTTTTACGGCAATTGTTTTTTACGGTTTTATCGAGGGGACCTTTGGGAGTTTCGGAGCCGTAATCCTTAAAAACCAGGGGCTCGGCAATCAGCAGGCAAGTCTCGGGCTGTCCCTTTTTTGGGGTGGTATTGCGGTTAACCGGCTGCTTTTTGGAATCTTTTCCAAAAAATTCAACCTGTCGTATGTATTTCTCGGTTCACCTGTAGTGGTTGCTGTATTGCTGACGGTGCTTTGGGCTTATCCTGATGCCGGACTGTTGGTGCTTATGATGTTCCTTACCGGATTTTTCATGGGCAGTATATTCCCGGGTTCCATCGGTTGGGGAACAGTCGAATTTCCGTCCCTGTCGGTGCTGGTTTCCGGATTTTTAATGGCGGCTAACCAAACCGGAACGGGGATGATCACCAATACGCTGGGACACTTTTCAAATCAGACCGCTCTGATCCTCCAGTTTCTTACGGGCTGCATGATCCTTATCTTCATTCTTCTGATGATCTTGCGGAAAAATTCAAAGATCGAAGAAGCGTTTTAGCGGAAGATGGATGGTGAATCGTGAATGGTCAATTTTGCTTCGTAAGTGAATTTTCTTACAAATCAAATTGACTATTAACCCGAAAGAATTTAATACTAACAAGAATTGAAGAGTGAATTTTATATTGCAGAAGTGTTGGCAAACGCAAAGGTCGCAACAGGATTTAATAATATCTTACGTGGAAAAGGCGCAAAGATTTTATCTCTGATAAAATTGAATACCGCTTATTAATTATTTGAAATATAAGCAATAGTATGATCAGCAGCATAAAAATTTGACTTTGTCAAATTCCTTGCGCCTTTTATGTCTTGCCTTTACCCAAAGCTTTGCGTCCTTGCGCATTCCAACAACTGAAACCCTTAACCGCAATTCCCCTCCCGATCCGGAGGGGTGGCGAAAATTCGAAGAATTTTTGACGGGGTGGTTTTTGCATGCATCAAAGGTGAGCATCCAATCATGATTGATAGAAATTGACCATTGACCCGAAGGAATTGACCATTGACACCATCTACTGTCACCGCTATAAACCACAGGAAAGTGCTGCAATTTAAACTTTGAACTTTAAACTTAGAACCTAAAACCTTGAACCATTTCTCCTTTCTTACCTTACATCAACATTGTCCCGATCGGGACAGCGTACCTTTGTACTATAAATAATCACGATATGAAAACAGTATATCACAAAGCAGACACCAGAGGACATGCCAACCACGGATGGCTGAACAGTTACCATACTTTTAGCTTTGCAGGCTATCAGAATCAGGACAGGATGAACTTCGGCGTATTAAGGGTGTTGAATGACGATACCGTAACCCAGGGAATGGGTTTCGGAACCCATCCGCACCGGGATATGGAGATCATTTCCATTCCGTTGGAAGGCGATCTGGAACATAAAGATTCTATGGGAACCACCGCGGTAATTAAGAAAGGGGAAATCCAGGTGATGAGTGCCGGAACCGGAGTGATGCACAGCGAATACAACAAGAACAAAGACCAGGCGGTAAAATTCCTGCAGATCTGGGTCTTTCCAAGGGAAGTAGGGGTTGAGCCGAGATATGATCAGAAAAGTATTAAAGAAGGCGAAAAGATCAATGGGTTCCAGCAGATCTTGTCTCCGGATAAAAACGATGACGGGGTATGGATCCATCAGGATGCCTGGTTCAACCTGGCGAATTTCACGAAAGGAAACGGCAAAAACTATATGCTGAACAAAAAAGGAAATGGGGTGTATGCCTTTGTACTGAAAGGAAGCGCAAAAGTTGGCGACCGGATCCTGAATGAGAGGGACGGCCTGGGAATCTGGGATACCCAAAGCTTTAACATCGAAGCGGTGGAAGATACCGAGATCCTACTGATGGAGGTTCCTATGGAATTACCTGGTTATTTAAAATAATACATTAGAAAGTAGATCCTTAACTGACATTCTCCTCCTTAAATGATGAGATCATGTATTTTGAGAATATTCAGGTTAAATATGGTGATCTTTCTGGATGGAGCGTCGTACAGCACTCAAAAGCAGCCCGCAGCAAAAAAGATCTTCGCGGGATAAGCATTACATCCGTATCACACAATCAATAAGAAGTTTAACAATAATCTTTATCTAAAATATCCCGTTTCCCAAAAATCTTCCGATCTTTGCGGCAACAAAAAAGATAAACTTACTCAACAGATAAAACAATGAAAATATTAGCTATCGCAGGAAGCAATTCCGATACGTCGATCAACAGACTTCTGGTTTCTTACGCTGCTTCACTTGTTCAGGGTGCCGAAGTGGAAACCGTAGATATGAACTTATTTGAGATGCCGATCTATAAGCATCAGCATGAAGTGGAGAGCGGACTGCCGCAACAGGCAGTGGACTTCGCAGCCCGGATTGATGCGGCAGACATCCTGCTGGTTTCCCTGTCCGAGCACAACGGTACCTATTCGGCAGCCTTTAAAAATGTATTCGACTGGACTTCCAGGATTAAGAACCGTGCTATATGGAATGAAAAGCCGATGCTGCTGATGGCAACCGCTCCCGGGGCAAGAGGCGGACTGGGTGTTCTGGAGGCAGCTGCCAAGCGTTTTCCTCTGCATGGCGGGAATATTGTGGATACCTTCACGCTGCCTTTCTTCAATGATAACTTCGATAAGGAATCCGGCAGGATATCCAATGAAGAGAAAGACAATGAATTAAAAGAAAAGATACAGAAGATTTCAGCAATTGAATCCATCCTTGAAAAATAGGTTTGAATATTAATTTAAAATTAATATCTTTGCAAAAAGAAAAAAGATGAAAATTCAGACCACTTTTAAAGAATATTCCTACAAGAAAGGGAATATTGTGGACTCTGAAATTCTGAGATAAAACAACGGCCGATAATCTACTAAGATTGTCGGCTTTTTTGTTTTCAAAATTTGAAATAAAAGACAATATAATGTGCCGGTTTATCAATGTACTTTTCGAATGCATTGCTACACTGTTAAACTGATACATTGCTAGATTATTTAAAATATTATGAGCAACACGTACAAATCAGCAGGCGTAGACAAAGAGGAAGGATACAAAACCGTTGACAAGATCAAAAAGGCGGTGGGCGAAACACACAATTCCAATGTACTGAACCATTTGGGAAGTTTCGGGGCTTTCTATGAAATCGGCGGGTACCGGAATCCTGTTCTTGTTTCAGGAACCGATGGAGTAGGAACCAAGCTGAAAGTGGCTTTAGACTCAAAAAAATACGACTCTATCGGGGTAGACTGTTTTGCGATGTGTGCCAACGATATCCTGTGCCACGGTGCGAAGCCTTTATTTTTCTTAGATTACCTGGCTTGCGGAAAACTGGATTCTGAAATTGCTGCTGAAATCGTTTTGGGAATGGTAAACGCCTGTAAAGACAACAACTGTGCCCTGATCGGTGGTGAAACGGCTGAAATGCCGGGAATGTACCAGCCAGGAGACTACGATGTTGCCGGATTCTGTGTAGGGATTGTTGAAAAAGATGAAATCATCGACGGGTCCGCAATTAAAGCAGGTGATAAAATCATCGCTTTGCCAAGTTCAGGATTCCATTCCAATGGATTCTCCCTGGTAAGAAAAGTGTTCCCGGATTTCAACGAAGAATTCGAAGGGAAGCCTTTGTACGAAACCCTGCTGGTTCCTACAAAACTATATTACCAAGACATTCACAAAATCCTTGAAGAAGTGAAAGTGGCAGGGATTGCCCACATCACCGGAGGAGGATTGTACGAAAATATTCCTAGAATCATCGGTGACGGCTTATGTGCTTCTATCGACGCTTCAAAAATCCGGATTCCGAGCATTATGCTGGAGCTGGAAAAAAGAGGCGGTGTAGCCCGTGAAGAAATGTTCGGAACCTTTAATATGGGAGTTGGGATGATCGTTGTCGTAGATGCGGAACACGCAGAAAAAATCCTGCACCTTCTGGATAATGCCTACGAAATCGGTAAAATTACCGAAGGAAACGAAAAGATCAATCTTTCAATATAAATATAACAATTTACCAATGTAGCAATTTACCAATCTTAAACATTGCTACATTGGTATACTGATATATTGTTACATTATAAATTATGAAAAACATTGTTGTACTCGTTTCAGGTTCAGGAACCAACCTTCAGCGGATCATCGATACCATTGAAAGCGGTGAAATTCCCAATGCACAGGTATCTTTAGTGGTGGCTGACAGGGAGTGTTTCGGACTGGAAAGGGCAAAAAAGCATAACATTGATCACCTACTGATTCCGCGGGGAAAAAATTTCAGTGCCGAGCTGGGAAAAGTTATTCCTGAAAATACGGATCTCATTGTATTGGCCGGGTTTTTATCCATCCTGAAACCTGAATTCTGTGAAAACTGGACCGGAAAAATCATCAACATCCATCCGGCATTGCTTCCGAAATTTGGAGGAAAAGGAATGTGGGGGCACCATGTTCATCAGGCAGTGATTGAGGCGAAGGAAAAAGAAAGCGGGGCCACCGTACATTTTGTAACACCGGGCATTGATGAAGGCGAAGCCATCCTTCAGAAATCGTTTGAAATAACGGAAGACGATACGGCGGAAACCATCGCCGGAAAAGTCCATCAGGTAGAATATGAAATCTTCCCGCAGGCGATCAAAAAAGTGCTTGATAATGTAGCAATATAGCAATATAACAATTTACCAATATTACATTGATACATTGTTACTCCGATACACAGTTACATTGATACATTGTTACATTGATACACTGTTACATTAAACAAGAAAAATCTAAGTAAAAATAAAGACCGGAGGTGAAAGAACCGGTCTACAGTTTGAAATAGCTGTAAAAAGTAAAAAATCGAAAGTAAAATGAGTAAAAAGAGAGTTTTAATCAGTGTTTCTGACAAAA
>NZ_CAJYMO010000101.1 GCF_913776365.1 uncultured Chryseobacterium sp.
CACGGATGGGTAAAATCCAAGGTCAGGAACGTGGATGTGATCGAGATTATCAAAGAAAAAGTCAAGTATAAGAGAAGGTATTAATTCATGGTGTTGCCGGGTTTCACCCTCTTGCGGTGCCAGATCAGTATTTGTCCCTGCACTGCGTTGTGCCCGACACCGAAATATGTTTTTCTTTTTAAAAATTTCATATGATAACACAAACCGGTTGTGTTTTATTTACCAATCCCGGGCCGCACTTCCTTATCTTTAATTTTTGTTGCTGTACTGTGCGGGATGCTGATGTAAACGGCTGTTTCAGGGCCTGCAGTGATTTTACTTCAGTATTATTAAAAGTAAATATCTATGTGACAGCCACTTACCCGTTTAAATAATTCTTTGAACAGCATCAGGTAAACACGCTGTAATGATAATGATTTAAAGGAAGGGGAATAAATTACAGGCCTGTATTTTACAATTCCTCCTGAAAGTAGCATACTAAGTAAAAATTTCGTATTTTTGCCACTTAAAATTTCTTAGTAAACAATGATAAAAATTACACTTCCAGACAGTACTGTCAAAGAATTCGAAGCGGGGGTAACTCCGTTAGAGGTGGCAAAATCTATTAGCGAGGGATTGGCTAGAAATACCATTTCCGCAGTTGTTAATAACCAGCAGGTAGAAACGACCACCCCTATCACAACGGATTCCACGGTACAGCTCCTGACCTGGAATGATGATCTCGGAAAGAAAGCCTTCTGGCACTCTTCTGCCCACTTGCTGGCGCAGGCGATCCTAGAATTTTATCCGGATGCTAAGCTGACCATCGGTCCGGCCATTGAAAGCGGTTTCTATTATGATGTGGATTTCGGAGACGAAAGCCTTTCTGAAAAAGATTTTGAAAAGATTGAGAAGAAGGTGCTGGAAAATGCCAAAAAAGGCTCAACGTTCTCTTTATATCCGGTTTCCAAAGAGGAAGCGCTGAAAACGTATGCTGACAATCCTTACAAGGTGGAACTGATCTCCAATCTCAATGACGGAGAAATCACCTTCGTAACCCATGATAACTTCACCGACCTATGCCGCGGAGGGCATATCCCGAATACCGGGATCGTAAAAGCGATGAAGATCCTCAATGCAGCGGGAGCTTACTGGAGGGGGAACGAGAAAAACCCACAGCTCACCAGAGTATACGGGATTTCCTTCCCTAAACAGAAGGAGCTGACGGAGTACCTGGAAAGGCTGGAAGAAGCCAAAAGGAGGGACCACAGAAAGCTGGGCAAAGAGCTCGGTATTTTTGCTTTCTCTGAAAAAGTAGGTGCCGGATTGCCGTTATGGCTGCCGAAAGGAACCGCGCTGAGAAGAAAACTGGAGAACTTCCTTTCTGCTGCCCAGAAAAAAGGCGGTTATGAATTTGTGATGTCACCTCATATCGGGTCTAAAGAGCTGTATGTCACTTCGGGACACTGGGACAAATACGGCGCAGACAGCTTCCAGCCGATCAGAACACCGAATGAAGGGGAAGAATTCATGCTGAAGCCGATGAACTGCCCGCACCACTGTGAAATCTATAAAACTTCGCAATGGAGCTACCGGGATCTTCCGAAACGGTATGCAGAATTCGGAACCGTGTACCGGTATGAACAGTCCGGCGAGCTTCACGGGTTGACAAGAGTGCGCGGGTTTACCCAGGATGATGCCCACCTGTTCTGTACACCGGATCAGCTGTTGGGAGAATTTGAAGCGGTAATCGATCTCGTACTGTATGTGTTCAGGTCTTTAGGTTTTGAAGATTTCGTGACTCAGGTTTCTTTAAGAGATCCTGAGAACAGGGAAAAATATATCGGTTCTGATGAGAACTGGGAAAAAGCCGAAAATGCCATCATCACCGCAGCTGAAAACAAAGGGCTGAGAACCGTAATCGAATACGGTGAAGCGGCATTTTATGGTCCTAAGCTTGACTTTATGGTAAAGGATGCGCTGGGAAGAAGATGGCAGCTGGGAACCATCCAGGTGGATTACAACCTGCCTGAAAGATTTGATCTGCACTATATCGGAAGCGATAACGAGAAGTACAGACCGGTCATGATCCACAGGGCACCTTTCGGTTCTATGGAACGCTTCATTGCGATCCTGCTTGAGAACACGGCCGGTGACTTCCCTTTGTGGTTGAGCCCTGACCAGTTCATTATTCTACCGATTAGTGAAAAATATGCAGATTACGCCAAAAAAGTTTCAGACCTCTTGGAAAATCACGATATTAGCGGCCAGATTGACAACCGTAATGAAAAGACCGGTAAAAAAATCCGTGATGCGGAATTAAATAAAATTCCGTTTATGCTGGTGGTTGGAGAAAATGAGGAAAAGGATGGCACAATTTCTGTACGAAGACGTGGTGAAGGAGATCTTGGCGCCATGAGCCTGGAAGATTTTGTATCTTACTTCAAGAAAGAATCGGCCATATAAGCGGATCAAAAATTGAGATACGTTTTTTATAATCGTTTTTCAATGAATTAAATAGTAATTAACCCATAAAATTATAATACAATAGCACAAAGATTTAA
>NZ_CAJYMO010000102.1 GCF_913776365.1 uncultured Chryseobacterium sp.
GCACCTTCTTCCGGCAGCATATTATGAAAGGTTTCCGGAAATAAAAACGCGAAAAAATCTTCCGGACTCCTGTTTATGGAAATTGTTCCGGTACCAGAAATAAGCAGGATTTGAGGCCATCAGGCAAACAACTGTCGTCTTTCTTTATTCGGTACTGCTGCAACCACAGCCATCCGTTTTTACCGCAGATCTAATAATTTCTCATTAATTCATTTGGAAAATTGCAGAATCTGTATTAAATTAGGGGAAACAACGTACAATAAGATGGCAATCAATTTACAAAAAGGTCAGCGGATCGCATTAGGGTTTACAAAAATGACAATAGGTCTTGGCTGGGATCCCAATGATGGAAGCGGATATGACTTCGACCTTGATGCTTCTGCAATTATGATCGACCGGAACCGTAAACTGGTAAGTGAGGACTGCTTTGTTTTTTACAATAACCTGACTTCCCCGGACGGTGCCCTCACCCATACCGGCGATGACCCGAGCGGTAAAAGCAGTGACGGTGACGATGATGAAGCCATTGCGGTGGATCTTGAGAAAGTAGATCCCAGGGTGGAAGAAATCCTTTTTGTAGTGACCATCGAAGACTTTGAAAGAAGAAGGCAGAATTTCGGGCAGGTAAGAAATTCCTACATCAGGATCATCGATGACATCAGCCGGCAGGAAATTGCCAAGTATGAGCTGGATGAAGACTTTTCCATTGAAACTGGAGTGGAATTCGGAAGGCTGTACAAAAAAGGCGGCAGCTGGAAGTTTGAAGCCTCCGGAATCGGATACCGTGCCGATCTGGCCTTCTTCCTTGAAAAATACTATAATGGACAAATCATCAGGTAATATCATATGGCTATCAATTTACAGAAAGGACAAACCATTGATCTCCGTAAAGACGAACGCGGGGACCCTGTTTACGATCTCTCCCGTGTTACCATCGGGCTGGGCTGGGATGTACGGAAGCAGGGCGGATTTTTTGAGAAAATTTTCGGCGGCAGCGGCCCGGAGTACGATCTGGATGCCATTGCCTTCCTTCTTGATAAAAACGGTAAAGTGGCCGATATGGGCAAAAACTGCCAGACTTCCAGCGGCAAGGAAATCGTCCTGTACAAGAGTGATGTCGTTTACTTCAATTCCATGCGGCATCCGACCGGTAAGATTTGGCTGACCGGCGACAACAGGACCGGCGCAGGAGAAGGTGATGACGAGCAGATCATCGTTCAGCTCGACCAGCTGGATGAACGGTATCAGAAAATTGTTTTCGTCGTCTCTATTTATCAGGGGAACGAAAACCGGCAGCATTTCGGCATGATTGAAAATGCGTTCATCCGGGCCGTGGATGCGAACGGAAAAGAAATCACGAAATTCAGCCTTTCCGGGGATGCCGGGCTGAACGGAATGTGCTCGGTAACCTTTGCCGAACTCTACCGCCATAATGACGACTGGAAATTCCGCGCTACCGGAGAACCGCACCGCACCGATAATTTTATTGATGTGCTGGCTTCCTATACCTATTGATAAGATAATGGGCGATAACATCATCTGCGGTATTATCTCAAAACCGGAAACTGCCGGTAATATATGAGGCAGTAATAGGTATAATGGCCTTTATGATGTTCCCTATTGATTATCTGTAATTGATTGCTTTATTTATTTCAATGGGATTGTTATATTTCAGGATGTAATTCTGTTCGTCCCGGATAAGGGGAATCAATTCTTCCGGCCGGGTATATCGTGTCCCATTATGATCATAACTTTGCGAAGTTCCGTTTCTGAGGCTTTCACGGATCCTGTGAAGCGGGTCATTGAAATATTCCTTAGCCTTCTCAATATAAGTTTTTTCTTTTACGGAAAGCGGTGCATTGCCGTATCTTACTTCCAGGATGTTTTTCGTGTCATAGGTATTGTCAAGCTTTTCGTTTTTTAACAGCGTGAAGTGATAATCATTCCGGTTATCCTGGATTTCAACAATAAGGCCGGGCAGGCCTCTGAATTTATAAGGGCCTTCCGAAAATGGAATTTCCCGGGTAAACCAGGCGGTCCAGTGTCTTCCTCCAAAATCGGCTGTTGCTTTCTGCACATTGAAAATTCCATACGTACGGGTTTCATTCTGCAGCGTCCATGTTACAGGATCCTCCGTAAGATAGGAATACAGCTGAAATTCTACCATTGCGTAATTGGTATTCTTTGAAGCGTTTTTCTTCCGTGTTACGGGCACTTGTTTTGTCCAGTTGATATTGCGGTTTCCCGTCCGTATATTTTCCTGTTCTTTTTCAAGAAATACATGGTCGTAAAATTTAACGTCATTGGGATTGATGTCCAGTACCATCAGTGCTGTAGAAGATTCCGCCTGGGTTGAGTCTTTTTTAAATGCCAGATTATAATAAAACCTGTGGGTTTGTGCACTTCCGGTCATATAGCCAAGGATGAGTGCCAGGTATAATGTCTTCATGATTTGTTTTTCATTACGTTATAAGGACAAATGTATTAAAATATTTAAAATCTATGTATTCATTCATCGGAGCTCAAAAAAACTTCTTCTCCCGATCCTGATTCTTGTGCCTTTTACCAGTTCAATCTCTTCGGCAGGATCTGTTTTTCTCAACGTATCAACCGTCACGCCATTGTTCTGAATCAATCGTCTGATAAAAGATTTACTTTCAGTGCTTTTAAGCTGATGACAGAGGTCAGCAAGAGTCATCCTGAACCGGTGATGGGGCAGCAACCGGATGTCAACCTGCTGGAATACCTTTTCCTCAAAATTTTTATTCTGGAACTGCCTGGCGAAGAACTTCCGGGCTTCCTTTTCAGCTTCGGCATCATGGTATTGTGCCACAACGTTACCCGCAATCCGTTTTTTTATTACCATCGGGTTTTCGCCGGATTCCAGTTTTTTCTTCAGGCATTCTTTTTCCTCAGCTGGAAAATCGGTGGTAAGATCAATGTACTCTTCAATCAGGGTATCGGGTACAGACATGATTTTACCGAACATCTCATTAGGTCCATCGGTCAGTCCGATGGTATTGTTAAGGGATTTGCTCATTTTTTCTTTTCCGTCGATTCCTCTCAGCAAAGGCATGCATAGTACTGTCTGCGGTGGTTTTCCGTGGCTTTCCTGCAGCTGCCTTCCCATTGTGCAGTTAAAGAGCTGGTCGGTACCGCCAATTTCGATATCGCACCCGGTCTGTACCGAGTCGAATCCCTGCAAAACCGGATACATGAGTTCATGGATGGAAATCGGCGTTTTTTCTGCAAACCTTTTGCTGAAATCGTTCCGCTGCATCAGCTGGGCTACCGTAACGTGAGA
>NZ_CAJYMO010000103.1 GCF_913776365.1 uncultured Chryseobacterium sp.
AGCAGGAGGGAGAAATAGATTTTCATGATCGGGTATTGTTTTATGCAAAATTAGGAAATGCTAATGCATTGACTGTTAACTGAATTTCAACTAATGTTAAGGTTTTGTCATCAGGCTCAGGTCTTTAACTTCGCCGGAAGGGGTAACCAGAAGATAACGGCTGGACAGGGCTTCCGGTTTCTTTTCCTGCTCTTTTCCTTTGCGGATGATCTGAAGCCTGATCTCATACATCACCTGGATCACTGGCTCATCAATCACCGGATTCAATACGAAATCAAATTCCTTGTCCGGTACCGGCTGGTAATAAGACGTTACCGGCTTGGCTGCCTGGTTTGCCTCGGCATAAGGCTTCAATAAGGATAGGGAAGAATTGTTGTAAGCTTCGTATGACCGGTACATCTCCACAGGCAAGACCGTTTTGTAACCATCGGTAACATTTTTCTCCGCCATTGCAAAACTTTCACCCGATACCGCTTCCATGTTTTTTACTTTTTCCTGCATCAGAATCCGCGCTTTGTCCATCATCTGTTTCCGTATGTTCTCCATGCCGGTTGAAAAATAGTCGACACGTATGAGGTCATATATTTCACTTTTTGAAAACCGGCTGATAAGATCATTCAGCCGGGACGGATCGCTGAATTTCAGATGAATGTTTTTCTTTAGTTCAAATCCGGCAGGCACTTCATTGTAGGTTTTCCGGCTGAAGGTTTTCTTCTCGGCATTCAGCTGATAAACCGGTACAAAAGAGACCATATCTACATAAACGCTTACGGTCTTATCCATTCTGATCTCTTGCAGGGCCGCATTGATCCGTTGATCTATCAACCGGTTGACTTCCTCTGCGTTTTCCCCGGTCTGCGTAACACTGAACAGGGCAACATACTGGTCTGCCTTTATATTGGCCAGCCCTTTTATGCTGATACTATTTTCATTAGTAACCGGTTCTGGTGTAAGGATGTTGATGCTGTTGTACTGGAAAAGGCTTCTGTAGTTGACATTTCCCGAAGCTTGTGAAAAGTAAAGCTGGAAGCATACTGCTGCCGCAAAAGATAACATGTTTTTCATAGGACTTGAATTAGAGCTGCAAACTTAAACCCTGCAAAAAAATAATTTCTGTAAACTGGGTGAAACTTGGAGTTCACTTGGTGAAGGTAAGCGCCGGGGATCATATATATACTTATCTTTGTCCTATGAAAATGTTCCGGCTTTTTTTAGGTTTTGTTTGTGTGATGTATGGGAATGCTTTCTATGCCCAGAAGGTCCGGGTTGCGGATGAAGTCCAGTTTCAGAGCAGCAAACTGAAAAAGGCATTCGATAAAAACGATGAGACCGCACAGGCCGATTCCTACTATAACATCGGTGAAACCTTCTTTAAAGACGGAAACTTCCGCAAAAGTGAAGAATATTATACAAAGGCTAAAACCATTTATGAAAAATTAAACGACCGGCCCAATATTGAAAAGACAAGCCGCAAACTGGCGCAGTCTCAGGAAAAGCAGAATAAAATTGCACCGGCCATCAGCAATTACAGCAGGGCAGCGGAAACAGGCGTCTCCCAGAGTAAAGCTGTCAATTCAAATGATGCAGCAAGGCTCTCGGCAGCATCTCCGGAGGTGAAGGCCGAAGCCATCCAAAACAATATCCTGATGAATGAAAAACAGAACGACCAGGCAGACCTTGCCGTAAGCTACAGCCAGATGGCAGAAGTAAACTTGCAGCAGAATAATGTGGCCGGAGCGGAAAAAAACCTGAACCGGGCTTATAAAATATCAAAGGCAGAAGCTCCGCAGCAGGCATTGGAGATCAATCAGAAATTAACGGATTTCTATGTGGACAACAAAAAGTTTGATAAAGCCATTGAAGCGAAGAAAATAGTGCTGAAAGAAGATTTCGTAAAGGAAAATTCTGAAAAAGAAGTTGAGCAGATCCGTGAACTGGCAGACATCTACATTAAGAAAAATGATCCGGAAGAAGCCATCGGCCTGCTGAAAAAGTCGTATAGGATTGCTCTTGAAAAAGGTCATACCTTGGAAGCGCAGAAAAGTGTGAAGAAACTCGACAGTCTTTACAATGTTTCCGGAAATACGGATGCTTCGGTAAGACTTTATCGTGATTTTCTTGGGAAACTTCCGCAGCTTGTCGTTAAAGATAAAAGCCTTGTTGATGAAAAAGTGCTGGAAGATACCGAACAGCGCATCAGTCAGCTCGAAAAAGAAAAAGAACTGAAGGACGAGCTGATCCGTAAGAAAAATATTTTCAATTACAGTCTGATCGGGGTATTGGCTGTACTGACCGGACTGGTGATTTTTATCCTGTTAATCCTGAGGAAAGTGAAGGTCCGGAATAAGAAGATCGCCCTTCAGTCGCTCCGCCGGGAAATGAACCCGCATTTTATTTTCAACAGCCTGAATAGTGTCAATCACTTCATCGCTACGAACAATGAACTGGAAGCCAACCAATACCTGACCCGTTTTTCCAGGCTGATGCGCGGGGTGATGGAAAATTCCACCGAAGATTTTATCCCGTTCCAGCAGGAACTTGATCTCCTCCGGAATTACCTCGCCCTGGAAAAGACCCGTTTCGTCGATAAGTTCGATTACGAGATCAAAATCGATGAAAGCCTGAATACCCAGCACCTGAAAATCCCGGGCATGCTGGTTCAGCCTTTCCTGGAAAATGCCGTCTGGCATGGATTGCGGTACCGGGACTCCATGGGTTTTCTGAAGCTGACCTTTGGAAAGGAAGCGCAGTACCTGAACATTACTATCGAAGATAACGGAATCGGGATCGAGGAAAGCAAGAAGCAGAAAACGGAGCATCAGAAAATGAGGGAAGGCCGCGGGATGAAGAATACGCTGGAAAGGATTGCGCTGCTGAATGATCTGTACCGTCAGGAAATCCGGTGCCGTATTATTGATAATAAGGATATACCGGGCGTTTCTGTAGAAATCCGGTTTAAATTAACCGCCATTTAATTTTAGTTGAAGATCAAATGTAATTTTGAAAATTATGAAAATCAAAGCTGTCATCGTAGACGATGAACATATTGCCAGGGAAGTGCTCAGGAATTACCTCACCAAATATTGTCCGCAGGTGGAACTGTCGGGTGAGGCTCAGAATATTAAAGAAGCCGTTCCGCTTATTGCTGAAACAAGGCCGCAACTGGTCTTCCTGGATGTGGAAATGCCTTTCGGGAATGCGTTTGACGTACTGGAAGCCACCCAGGAATATCCTTACGAGACGATTTTTATTACGGCCTTTTCCCAATATTCGCTGCAGGCCCTCAACAGATCGGCAAGCTATTATATCCTGAAGCCTATCGACATCCAGGAACTGATCCTGGCGGTAAATAAAGTAGCGGAAAGCCTTGAGAAAAAAGAAGAACTGAACCGGAACAGGATCCTGCTCGAAAACCTGAAGGTAAAACCCGAAAAGCAGCAGCTGATCCTTCCTACCCTGCAGGGGTTCGACGTGGTAAAAACCGAGGATATCCTCAGGCTCCAGGCTGACGGCAATTTCACCCAGGTCTATCTCACCGATGGTTCAAAGAAGATGGTCTGCCGTTTCCTGAAGCATTTCGATGACCTGCTGGAACATC
The DNA here is from genome assembly GCF_913776365.1 of uncultured Chryseobacterium sp. Taxonomy (GTDB): domain Bacteria; phylum Bacteroidota; class Bacteroidia; order Flavobacteriales; family Weeksellaceae; genus Chryseobacterium. The sequence continues at coordinate 3,599 of NZ_CAJYMO010000103.1, forward strand.
CTTTCATACGGGTGCACCGTTCCCACGTCATCAATATCAATTTTGTGAAATCCTATCATAAGAGCGGAACCGTAACCCTTTCCGATCAGACCGAAATAGAGGTCTCCGGGAGTTTCAAAGAGCATTTTCTTAAAGTGTTTTCATAAGTCTGTGGAATCTTTACCGTCTCTTTACATGTGATTTCATATTTGAATGAAATATTCCTGTCCGGAGATCACTGGAAAAATCTGCTGAACAGGCCGGCCTGCGGGCGTATATCCAAAAATGAAATTCCACCGGCGGTAAAAAAATGCGATTACAACTGGTGATACCCGAATGCAGCGAAAATTCAACCGGTTACTGTCTTTCTTACTTTTTCAGGCATTATTTTTGAAGGTAAGGTACCATAAAATATTTGTATGATGACGACGCTGAAGAAAATTGCCGTTCCGGTTTCTCTGGGTATTCTGGGGCTGATGCTGCTGAATGCATGTTCCGTCGGGATCCCCAAAGGGGCCACAGCCGTACAGGATTTCAAGGCAGACCGGTACATGGGAAAATGGTATGAAATCGCACGTTTTGACTATAAATTTGAGAAAGATATGGATAACGTGACGGCCAGCTATTCCAAAAATGAAGACGGAACCATAAAAGTGGTCAACAGAGGCTATAATTACGTCAAAAAGGAGTGGAAGGAATCAGCAGGGGAGGCACGTTTTGTAAATAAACCTACGGAGGCCCGCCTGAAAGTTTCCTTTTTCAAACCGTTCTGGGCAGGTTATAATGTAATCGATATCGATGATAACTATCGGTATGCACTGGTCGTGGGAAACAGCCTGAAATACATCTGGATCCTTTCGCGTGAAAAGGAAATCCCTGAAAGCATCAGGCAGCGTTTCCTGGAAAAAGCCAAAAACCTGGGGTATCAGACGGATGAGCTGATCTGGGTAAAGCACGACCGGTAAATGGAACTCCCTTATTAATCCTGTCAGGGTTTTAAGCCTGACGGGATGGCAACCCAACATCAATTAAGGTTGCTGTACTCTTTCCATTCTTCGAAACGGTAGTCGATCATCTGCTTCATGAGGTCATAGTTCTCGAAGGTGTCTTCGATGTGATAGAACGTCTCGTATTCATAATCGTTCTGTTCCGCCTTGGTGTCGAAAAGATTAACGTAATCATCGGCAAAAGAACTGAAGCGGTTCCCGAATTCCGTATCATCTTTATAATAGTCACGGGCAAAGCTGTTGCCGAAATCATTGAGGTCTTCTTCGGAAAACTTACCGTCCAGTACTTCCATGACGAATTCCGCCCCGGTCATTTCCCTTCTTTTTACTTTTTCAATTTCTTCAGCAGTATCTTCTTTCAGTCCACCGGAAATAAAATCTTTCTGAATGCACCAGTTCAGGAACATTCCTGTATGGGTAGCCCCGTTTTTTTCAGGAAGCCCTTCCGGAAAATCGCCTCCGTAATGCCATGAGGCATCGTCATATTTTGACATAATGAGTGTATTGCTTAAATAATCAGGCCCAAAAATATAAAAAACAAATCAATCATCCGGCTTCTTGGATTCCCGGAATGGGAGTTTAAGGCATAATAACGTAAGTTTACAATTTTCAATATCCGTATGCAGCACCGGTTCCGGTTGCTGCATCAGTTATTTAAATCGAAGTCAGCTTTATATTTTCAGTGGAACCAAAGGAATTTTTTCCGAAATTTGATCTATGAAAAATGCCGTTCTCATTACCATTGGTGATGAAATCCTTTCCGGGAATACCGTAGATACCAATTCCAATTTTATTGCTGCCGAACTTAAAAACATCGGAATCAAAGTGGTACAGATCCTTACGATCTCTGATGATATTGAAACCATCCGGCAGACCCTGCAGGTTGCTTTTGAAAAGGGGGACCTGATCATTACTACCGGCGGCCTCGGCCCGACCCGCGATGACAAAACCAAAAAAGCCATCGCCGCATTTTTCAATGACGAGATTGCACTGGATGAGGAAACCTTTCAGCACCTTAAGGCTTATATGGAAAGACGCGGACGACTGGAAATCCTGGAACGGAACCGCGAACAGGCTTTCGTACCCAGACGGTCAAAAATATTCCAAAACCATAACGGAACTGCTCCCTGCATGATGATGGAGCAGGACGGCAAACTCCTGTTCAGCCTGCCGGGTGTACCGTATGAAGTAAAGCCCCTGATCAAAGACCAGATTGTTCCTTACCTGCAGTCGGTTTTCAGCCTTCAGTATATCTGCACGCGGGTAGTTTCTGTGGTGGGAATCCCTGAAAGCATCCTGGCCGACACCATTGAAGAATGGGAACTGGCCCTGCCGGAGCATATGGCGTTGTCTTATCTGCCTGTGGGTACACGGGTCAAGCTGAGGCTTACGGCATCCGGAGAAAGCGGGGCGGTTCTCCAAGAGCAGCTGGAAGAGGAAATCCGGAAGCTGCTTCCTTTGATTGAGGGCCATGTGATTGCAACGCATGAAGACAGGATTGAAAAGATCCTGGGTGAAATCCTCTCTGAAAGAAAACTTACCGTCTCCACTGCAGAAAGCTGTACCGGTGGGGAGCTGGCCAGGATGATCATCTCTGCCTCCGGAAGTTCAGCTTATTTTTCAGGAGGAATTGTACCTTATGCTACAGAGAAGAAAGTAGAGATCCTGAAAGTGCGCAAGGAGACTGTTGAGGAATTCACAGTGGTCAGCGAACAGGTGGCTTCCGAGATGGCGGAAGGCTGCATGCGCCTGTTCAGTACCGATATTGCTTTATCCACCACCGGTGTGGCCGGACCGGGAAAAGGAGCGGACGGCAAAGACGTAGGTACGGTTTTCTACAGCATCAGGACAGGCGAAAATTCAGTTACTTCAAAACTCTATCTTCCGCATCTGGAACGTATGGATTTCATGTATTTTGTTTCCCAGAAAATAATTCAGGATTTGGTGGGAATTCTTATCAATTCTTAAAAATGAACTGTTAATTTTAAGGATTTTTTAATTAAATCCGAAACTTTTTTTCACGAATTTTGAAATTATTTTATAAAAATATAAATCGTGGAAAAATCGAAACAGATCTTTCAGACCGACAGTAAAAAACGCTGGAGGAATGTAAAGTGGGGAAGCCGTATCTTCATCTTTGTGACGGCTATCCTGTTCATTGCATTGGGACTGATGATGAAACTGGACAGAAGTCCGAAAATCCCTTTCAGGGAAGACTACAAAGCCGTGATCACGGCTAACCGACCTTACCTCCAGGAAAATAAAATTTCAAAGGAATACAAGGGTTTCAGAAGTTTTATTTCGGAAAAGACCATGCATACCAACCTTGCTAAAATCAGCAGGGCAAAAGCAGAACGTTTCAGAAACCAGAACCGGAACTGGGGCAAATTTCCCGGCGGTATCCGCTCTGCATTTTATGTGGCCTGGGACCCGCAGTCACTGATGTCCCTGAAAAGGAACATCAGGCACGTCAACCTGGTTTTTCCGGAATGGTTCTTTCTGGATCCCAAAACGGGAGCCCTGAAAACCAATGTGGACAAGGAAGGCTATAAAATCATCAGAAGAACGGGAGTCGCTGCCATGCCGATCCTCAGCAACAACTACCAGCAGGAATTCCGGTCGGAAAGCCTAGCGAAAGTACTGGGAGATCCTGCTCGGAGAACCCAACTCATCCAGCAGCTTACCCGGCAGTGCCTTAAAAATAATTTTAAGGGAATCAATATCGATTTTGAAGATATGAACCTGGATTCGGACGAATACCTGATCCGTTTTATGAGCGAGCTCTCCGCTGCCTTCAAAAAGAACAGGCTGCTGGTGACGATGGATATTATGACCGATAATGATGATTACAACATTCAGAAGCTCGATCCCTTTGTCGATTATTTTGTGCTGATGGCATATGACGAATATGCTGCAGACAGCGACGCCGGACCCGTTTCTTCACAGAAATGGATAGAAGCACAGACGGGAAAGATCCTGAAAAAGACTTCACCCGGCAAAATCATCCTCGGTCTGGGGGCGTATGGTTACGACTGGAGCAGCAATACGGCCGACAATACTTCAGTTACCTACATGCAGGCCATTACCAAGGCCAGCGCAAGCAGGGCAAAGATCAATTTTGACGACAATACATTCAACCTCAATTATTCCTACACCGATTCCGGGAACCATACCCATACGGTTTTTTTTAATGATGCCGCTTCCGTTTTTAATACGATGAGGTTTTCTTCGGAATATCCCCTCGCCGGAACGGCGTTGTGGCGGCTGGGTAGCGAAGACAGCAGGATCTGGAACTTTTATGATAAAGACCTGACCTCAGCAGGGCTTTCGGCATTCAATATCCACAGCCTGGAACAGGTGAAAGGGCAGACCATGGTAGATTACATCGGGGACGGTGAAGTGCTGGATGTACTGAACACGCCTCACGACGGAAAACTGGCGCTGGAAATCGATCCGAAGGAAAAAATCATTACCGATGAAAACTATATTGCTTATCCCAGTTCCTATGAGGTAAAAAAATACGGCGCTGCTCCCCAGAAAGAACTGGTGCTCACCTTCGATGACGGCCCGGATGAAACGTATACGCCTCAGGTGCTGGATGTGCTCTCGAAATACCATGTTCCGGCTGCCTTTTTCCTGGTAGGGCTGAATGCTGAAAAAAACCTTCCGCTGGTCAAAAGGATTTACCGCGAAGGCCATGAGATCGGCAACCATACCTTTACCCATGAGAACGTAGCCAAAGTGAGTCCTGAAAGGGCGCTGCTGGAGATGAAGCTTACCCGCCTGCTGATTGAGTGTGTCACCGGGCACAGCACGATCCTTTTCCGGGCGCCCTATAATGCCGATTCCGAGCCTACCACTTCGGAAGAAATCATTCCGGTAGCCCTGGCAAGAAAACAGAATTACCTGGACATCGGCGAAAATATAGACCCGGAAGACTGGCAGCCCGGTATTAAGGCGGATGAAATCGTAAAACGGGTATTGTCGGGCATCCGGCAGGAACGGGGAAACATCATCCTGCTTCACGATGCCGGCGGGGAAACCCGCGAGGAAACGGTAAAAGCACTGAAGATCCTGATCCCGGAACTGCAGAAACAAGGCTATCATTTCACCAACCTTACTGCCATTCTCCACAAAAACAGGAGCGAGCTGATGCCGGAAGTACCCAAAACCAAAGCCTATTACATCATGCAGCTGAACCTGGTTCTGGCTACCGTGATCTACGGGATCAGCCATTTCCTGGTAGCGCTTTTCATTATCTTTATTACATTGGGGATCATCAGGCTGCTGATCATGATGTACTGGGCATTCAGAGAAAGAAAAAGAGAAAAGGCGCTGGGAGGATTTCCTGTGCTGGACCACTATCCCAAGGTCTCCGTTATCGTGCCGGCTTACAATGAAGAGGTGAATATTGTTTCTTCACTACATAACCTGCTGAAGCAGACCTATCCGGACTTTAACATCATTATGGTGGACGATGGAAGCAAAGATTCAACGTATGAAAAAGCGGTAGCAGCTTTCGGGGATCATCCGAAACTGAAAATATATACCAAGCCGAACGGCGGTAAGGCAACGGCGCTTAATTTCGGGATTTCCCGGACCGATGCAGCCTATGTCGTATGCATTGATGCCGATACAAAGCTTGACAAAGATGCCGTAAAATATCTGATGGCCAGGTTTCTCAATGCAAAGCCCGAAGAGAAGATAGCTGCCGTGGCAGGAAACGTAAAAGTAGGAAACCCGGTGAACTGGCTGACGCGCTGGCAGTCGATAGAATACATTACGAGCCAGAATTTCGACAGGCTGGCCTATGCCCGCATCAATGCCATTACGGTGATTCCGGGAGCAATCGGGGCATTCAGGAAGGCGGTGGTTGAGGAAGTAGGAGGCTATTCTTCGGACACGCTGGCTGAAGACTGTGATTTGACGGTAAAGATCCTGAAACAAGGATATACCGTTGCTAATGAAAACCGTGCCGTTGCCGTTACCGAAGCCCCGGAAAGCGTACCGCAGTTCCTGAAGCAGCGGTTCCGCTGGACTTACGGGATTATGCAGATGTTCTGGAAACAGAAACAGGCTTTCCTGAACCCCGATTACAAAGGGCTGGGGCTATGGGCCATGCCTAACATCCTGCTGTTCCAGTACATCATCCCGTTCTTTTCACCGTTGGCAGATGTCATTATGCTGCTGGGGATCCTGTCCGGAAACGGCGGGAAAATATTCGGGTATTACCTGCTTTTCCTTCTGGTGGACGCTTCGCTGGCACTGCTGGCCTTCATTATGCAAAAGGAAAAACTCACCCATATCCTGTACATCATTCCACAGCGGTTCGGCTACCGCTGGCTGATGTACATTGTGCTGTTCCGGAGCCTGAGAAGGGCCCTGAAAGGCGAAATCCAGTCGTGGGGATTCCTGAAACGGACCGGAAATGTAAAAGAAATTGCCGTAAACTAATATTTATGTAAATTTAGCAGCGATAAAACGTAACAAATTTTTAATAAACGATACTTATCGTATAAATTGTAATTTTAATCCGAATGAAAAAATTAACGCTGTCCCTGTTTTTACTGGCAGGGATCTGTTCACAGACCGTGAATGCGCAGACTGCTGATAAAGGACTGGATACAAGCCTGATGGATAAATCCGTCCGCCCACAGGATGACTTCTACAGCTATGTAAGCGGAAGCTGGATGAAAACAGCCAAAATCCCTTCTGACAAGCCGACTTGGGGAAGTTTCAACAAGCTGGCTGACGATACCGACAACAATTCGATGACCATCCTGAATTCCCTGCTGAAAGACAAATTTGCAGACGGAACCGAAGGAAAGAAAATCCAGGACCTGTATGCCACTTATATGAACATGCAGAAGAGAAATGCGGACGGGATCAAACCGATACAGGCTAATCTGAATAAGATCGATGCTATTAAAAACCTGACCGACCTTCAGAACTATCTGACTTCCGTAACCAGAGAAGGCGACAACGTATTCTACGGCTGGGGCGTGGATGCAGACCTGAAAGATTCTAAAATGAATGCGGTCTACCTGGGAAATGCTTCCCTGGGACTGGGAAGGGATTATTACCAGAAAGTAAACGAAAAAAATACCGAAGCCCTGGCAGAATACACGAAGTATGTGGCTTCCATGCTGAAAGAGCTGGGCTATAAAAACGCGGATGCTGCTGCCAAAGGAATTGTAGATTACGAAAAAAGTATTGCCAAAACATATCTGACCAACGAACAGAGCCGCGACAATACCCTTCAGTATAACCCTGAAACCATGGCCGAGCTTTCCAAGCTGGTAAAAAATGTGAATCTTCCGGGCTACCTGAAAGAGGTAGGCGTAACCACCGACAAAGTGATTATCGGGGAACTGGGATATTATAAGAACCTTGACCAGATCATCAGCACAAAGAACCTTCCTGTGATCAAGGATTACCTTAAATTCCACATGATCAACGGCAGTGCGTCCTACCTGAGCGAAAAGCTGGGAGACATGAGGTTTGCTTTCTACGGAAAATACCTGAGAGGGCAGCAGGAGCAGAGAGCACTGAACAAAAGAGGCTATGAGCTGATTAACGGAAGTCTGGGAGAAGCCTTCGGAAAACTGTATGTGGACAAATATTTCCCGGCTGAAGCCAAAGCCCAGATGGTGGAACTCATCGACTACCTGAAGAAAAGTTTTGCGGTTCACATCAACGGACTGACCTGGATGTCGGCTACCACAAAGGAAAAAGCCATGCAGAAGCTGAACAAGTTTACCGTAAAGGTTGCCTATCCGGATAAGTGGAAAGACTATTCCAAGCTGACCATTACTCCTGAGTCCAAAGGCGGAAACCTGTACGGCAACCTGCAGAATATTACAGAATGGCAATACAATAAAGACCTGGCCAAAATCGGTAAACCGGTAGACAAAACCGAATGGGGAATGACGCCGCAGACCGTGAATGCCTACTACAACCCGGTAAATAACGAAATCGTTTTCCCTGCCGCTATCCTTCAGCCGCCCTTCTTTAATCCTAAGGCGGACGCTGCCGTGAACTTCGGAGGAATCGGTGCGGTAATCGGACACGAAATGAGCCATGGATTCGATGATTCAGGCGCCCAGTTCGATGCAGACGGAAACCTGGTAGACTGGTGGACACCGGAAGACAAAGCCAACTTTGAAAAAGCAACGAAAGCACTGGCTTCCCAATATGACAAATACGAGCCGGTAAAAGGAACTTTCGTTAACGGAACCTTTACCAACGGTGAAAACATTGCAGACCTGGGAGGCGTTAACATCGCTTACGATGCCCTGCAGATGTACCTGAAAGACAAAGGCAACCCGGGACCGATCAGCGGATATACCCAGGATCAGCGTTTCTTCCTGAGCTGGGCAACCGTATGGAGAACCTTATCCAGTGAGAAATACATGATCAACCAAGTGAAGACCGACCCGCATTCTCCGGGCTACTTCAGAAGTTTCGGTCCTCTGATCAATGTAGATGCTTTCTATAAAGCTTTCGACGTGAAAGAAGGCGATAAGCTGTACAAAAAACCGGAAGAGAGAATTAAAATCTGGTAATATTACATCCAAGACCATAAAAAACCGTTCAGCAATGAGCGGTTTTTCTTTTGGGTATTACCGGTTCTGCAGAAAGTTTTATAGTTGATAAGGGATTGAATTGATATTTGAATAGTGTGCTTACACCGGACTCATGTTCGCATTCAACGGTTTGATTAATAACTTTTGATCCTACTGTTAACAAGAGAAGCTTCCCGTCTCCGGCTTGCCTGTTCATACGATTTCTGCTTCGGGTTTACATTTTTATGAAATCCTTGTCCGCGTCATGTATCTTGTGTACCTGAACATAAGGAATCCCGCTGCCTAGCCCCGATAGCAGCGGTTACCCCACAGCGGTGCCGGAAGGTTAGAGCCTGCAGGGGTTTGGCGTTGGCCTGCATCGGAGAGCCCAGGCGCGAGGAGTATGAGCGGATAGCGGGAATCAGCTCCTGATCTGAGTGATGGGCGGTAAGTGATGAGTTGTAAGTTAACATGAATCCGATGCTATTTATCTGTTTTTAATCCTTCATATGAAATGAAAAGCAGGAAGATGATTAGGGATTTAAAGCAGATGACTCTTTAAACCAGGTAATATGATCACCTTCCCGGGAAGGCTTCTGACCGTTATTTTGGCAAAAGCAACTTCCGGCTTTCTTCTTCCGGTTTTTTAGTCCGGTTACCACTCCGATTTCACTTTATAATCAAAGAAATTCTGAGCATGCATAATTAAAGGTGACATGACATCATTTAAAAACGGTGCGTTCCCACGGCTTCGGCAATTATGCCTATCTTTGCAGTACTTTTAGAATAACCAATAAACCGGGATTTTACTTGAAACCGTTACGCTACTACCTTGCTGCCATCATTGCTTTTGCTATTTGGGGGACTTTCAGCCTCGTGTTGAAACCCCTGCATGATTATTCCTCACTCGATATTCTTTTTTACAGGGTCTTCAGCTGTGCCGTCATCATGTCACTGATTTCAGTTGTATTAAGGAGAAAAAAGCTGAAGGAAAATCTGGATCTCTTTACAAGCATGCCCCGGAAAGCCCGGCAGCAGAGTATCGCACTGAATGTGCTGAGCAGCGTGTTGCTGACGGCCAACTGGTTCTCCTTTATTTATGTCATGAACCATATCAGTGTAAGGGCTACCTCCGTGGCTTACCTGGTATGTCCCATCATTACCACCATCCTGGCTTTCTTCATCCTTCGCGAAAGGCTCAATAAGCTGCAATGGCTGTCTGTGGCGCTGAGTGCATTGGGATGTATTTTACTGTCGTACGCTGATCTTATCAATATGCTGTACAGCAGCCTGATCGGGCTTACCTATGCCGGCTACCTGATTGTCCAGAGCATCAACAAGAACTTTGATAAATTTCTGGTGCTTACCGTTCATATCGTCCTGTCTTCCCTTATTTTATTGCCCTTTTTTCCGGCTTATTCCGGTGCGGTTCCTACGGAAATCAGATTTTATGTATTCATTGAAATCATTGCTGTGCTTTATACCATTATCCCTTTGCTTCTAAACCTGTATGCACTGTCGGGTATCGCTTCCTCCAAGGTTGGGATGATTCTGAATATCAATCCCATTATTGCCTTTATCCTCGCCGGAGCCGTTTATCATGAAAAGCTTGAATGGGTACAGATTGTCGCTTATTCCATTATATTTTCAGCCGTGCTCATTTTTAATGCAGAAGAAATTGTTCCATCAAAAATAAAACAAAGCACTTCTGCGACGGATTAGGGCAATTACCTTTCTGGCATTTCTATCCTGCGGCTACTGCTTATATGTCCAGATTCGTTTCTCTCTCTTTTTAATAGTCATACAGTTTTCTGTCATAAACCGGGAATTATGGGATTTCCAGAGTATATTTCGCAATACCTTATTTTATTGTATTCATACCTTTATCCTCTTTTTATCTGATCCTGCTGGGATGCATCAGATCATTTCGATCCTTATCTCATGACATATGAGAAGGGTACCACAAAGTGCCAGATAATAAAAAAGTATATTAGAAATAGACTTTTAAAAGGTCATTTATTGTTATCATGATGACAATATGAGTAAAAACTATATTTAGGAATACCGTGATATATTAGAAAAATCCAAAAGTTTTTACAGTTCAACAGGAGACAGTATCGGCACCTACTTTACAAACCGTCCGTGTGAAGGCACAGCCAGTGTATTAAAATCGTCGGCAAGCTTATTCAGACCAAGTCTCAGTTCCTCACCTTCCATGTATTGCCCGTGTCCTGAAATAACGACAGATGGGGATAAATTTCTCAGCCTGGCTACGGTATCCCCGGCGGCGGCCCAATCTGTAGTCAGGTACCGGGGAGGGCCCTGTACTTCACACTTCTGAATCAGGACTTTATAAAATGAGTCCTGCCTTACCGTTATAAAAGCATCGGCTGAGATCAGGATGCGGTCTTTCTCACGGAAGAAAACCACCTGGCCGGGAGAATGTCCGGGCGCATGGATCCAGTGCCATTCGCTGAGGCCCGGTAATTGGCCGTTCTCCGGATATTCAGATACATGTCCGGAAATATCTATGGGCTTGTGCGGATAGATAAAAGACAGTTTGGCCAGCAGGCCGCCTTCAACAGAAGTGTCGGGCTCAGGATATTCCTGTTTTCCGGTAAGAAAGGGAATTTCCAGCGGATGGGCATATACCGGTACATCCCATTTTTCCAGCATCTTTACTATTCCGCCGACATGGTCAAAATGGCCGTGGCTCAGGAATATGGCTGCCGGTGGTATGTCTTTGCCGAAGCGGTCTTCAGCAACAGCAATAATTTCCTCCCCGCATTCCGGCATTCCGCAGTCTATTAAAAACCAATCTTCACCGGGATTTCCCAGCATAACCACATTGACGATCTGGTTGGTATAATAATACACGTCATCTGTCACCGATGTACCGTTTCCGCTTGAAAACGAAGTCATCGGAATCATCCTGTTGTCATCACTCTGCTTCATAATACTATTTTTATGGTTTATATCATTTTATCTCTAATTGAAGTAGTATGCATTCAGGCTGCTGTATACCAAAAAAGTACTTACAAACTTTAAGATAAGCAGTATATACATCTTTCGGACAAAAACCATACCTGAAACGCGGTTTTTGAACTGTTCTTGCCGTCATATAAGATTGGAAAACAAATATATCATAATGGCAGGCCTTTCTTACTGATAAGAAGTGGTATTTCAAAACTGATAATTCTTTCTGAACAGATCATTTTCAATTAAAATAAAACACGACAAGTTTTGTCGCATGAGCGATCTACATTTGCCCAGGAACATAAAAACAAAGTAACATAAATGTGAAATAACGGATTATCTCTTTCCGGGGTGAAGTAAAAAGAATATCTTCGCGCCGTTAAAACCTAATAATTATAACTCAGATACATAAGGAATGAAAAAATTCTATGCCGGTGCCTTTTTCTTAGGCGCCATCCTCAGTACTTCTGCCCAGGAAGTCCTCTGG
>NZ_CAJYMO010000104.1 GCF_913776365.1 uncultured Chryseobacterium sp.
AGTGAGAGCAATCAACAGGCGATTTATACAAAAATCAATGTTGAGGCCGGAAAACAATATACCATTGATCTTACAGCTTCTTCAGCAAGCGCGTTGGAAGATACCTGGTTTGAAGTTTATGTTCTGAACAGTATACCGGCCTCAGGACAAGACATCAGCGGAACAGTATATAGAAATATCAATACCTGGGACGGTTGCGGAAAATCAGCATTCGGCGGAAAAGTATCAGCGGTAGGATGCGGGAGCAAAAATGGCGGAACCTTTACTGCGACTACTACCGGACCTGTTTATCTTTTGATAAAATGCGGTGGAAAAACTGTAAGCGGGCTGACTATTGATAACGTTGAAGTTCGAAGAGCTCAATAACCCAACCCTACAAAAGTACTATGAAATCACAACATTCATATAGTTTCGTACTTAGAAGTGCTGCACTTAGCGGTGTAGCGCTTCTTTGTTTTTTACAGTGCAGCAGCGCATCGTCTGATCTTGCCGCTACCGAAAACCAGGGCAGCGGAAACGGGAGTGCCTACGGAAATCCGGTGCAGGTATGGCTTACGAAAGGCGATCAGTCGGTAAAGCTCCAGCAGCAGGGCAACGCCGTATTTTCAGGAACGTCCGCTTCAGGAACATCCATTGAGATCGATCCGGCACAGGTTTTTCAGACCATTGACGGCTTTGGCTATACCCTGACCGGCGGAAGTGTGGAAGTCATCAATCAGCTGAGTGCTGCCAAAAAGCAGGAATTGCTGAACGATCTTTTCAGCAGCTCGGGGATCGGCGTCAGCTATCTCAGGATCAGCATCGGAGCTTCGGACCTTAACAGTGAGGTCTTTTCCTATGATGACATGCCTTCCGGACAGACGGACCTGAGCCTTTCGCAGTTCAGCCTGACCAAAGACCAGGCCCTCATTCAGATGCTCAAAGACATCCTCGCCATCAATCCGAACATAAAAATACTGGCTACGCCATGGTCGCCACCCGTCTGGATGAAAGACAACGGAAGCACCGTGGGCGGAAGCCTGAAACCCGAATATTATGCCGTCTACGCCCAGTATTTCGTGAAATACATCCAGGCCATGCAGGCACAGGGAATAAAAATTGATGCCGTTACCCCGCAGAACGAACCGCTGCACCCGGGAAACAACCCGAGCCTTTACATGTCGGCTGCCCATCAGACCACTTTTATCAAAAATAACCTGGGTCCCGCTTTCCAGGCTGCCAATATCAGCACCAAGATTATTGCTTACGATCATAACTGCGACAATCCGGCTTATCCGCTGGCCGTCCTGAATGATCCTGCAGCCAATGCTTATGTGGATGGCTCGGCATTCCACCTGTATGCAGGCAATATCTCTGCATTGGGCACGGTACACGACCTCTTCCCGAACAAGAACGTCTACTTTACGGAACAATGGACCAGCTCCACAGGAAATTTCTCCGGGGATTTGGATTGGCACGTAAAAAATGTTATTATTGGATCGGTGAGAAACTGGAGCCGTACTGCCCTGGAATGGAACGTGGCCAACAATGCCTCATTCGGCCCGCATACACCGGGCGGATGTACGCAGTGCAAAGGTGCCGTAACCATTACGGGAGCCACGGGATATGAGAAAAATGTGGCCTATTATATCATTGCCCACGCTTCAAAGTTTGTTCCCGCCAATTCCCAGAGGATTGCATCAACAGAAGCGGATCATCTTTCCACGGCAGCCTTCAGGACACCGGCAGGAAAAACCGTCCTCATTGTGCAGAACAGCAGTGCTTCGGATAAGTCATTCACCATTAAATACCAGCAGCAGGCAGCGCCTGTCACCATTTCAGGAAGCTCAACGGCAACCTACATTTTTTAAAGAAAAGCATGAAAAAAGTATATTTCTTACTCGCGGCAGCAACATTCGGAATACAGGCCTCAGGCCAGAAGACCATTGATCAGAAGGTATCAGAACTCTTATCAAAAATGACCCTTGAAGAAAAAGTGGGACAAATGGTGCAGTACAGCGGATTTGAATATGCTACCGGCCCTCAGAATTCCAGTTCCGCAACCGTTCTGGAAGAGATAAAAAAAGGGAGGGTGGGTTCTATGCTTAATGTCGCCGGCGCTGCGGAAACCCGGAAATTCCAGCAGCTGGCACTACAGTCCGGATTAAAAATTCCTTTGTTGTTCGGACAGGACGTGATCCACGGCTACAGGACCACCTTTCCCGTAAATCTCGGGCAGGCGGCAAGCTGGGACCTTGCTATGATTGAAAAGTCCGAGCGGATTGCTGCCACGGAAGCTTCCGCTTACGGAATCCACTGGACTTTTGCCCCGATGGTGGATGTGGCCCGCGACCCGAGATGGGGAAGGGTGATGGAAGGCTCCGGCGAGGATACATACCTTGGAACTAAAATCGGGCTGGCCAGGATCCGGGGATTCCAGGGAAAAGGCCTCGGAACTCCGGAGGCGATTATGGCCTGCGCCAAACATTTCGCGGCTTATGGAGCAGCAGTGGGCGGAAGGGATTACAATTCCGTAGACATGAGCCTCAGGCAGCTGAACGAAACTTACCTGCCGCCTTTCAAAGCGGCGGCGGAAGCCGGTGTTGCCACATTCATGAACTCTTTCAACGACATCAACGGGGTTCCCGCAACGGCAAACCGCTACATACTAAGGGATCTCCTGAAAGGAAAATGGAATTATCCGGGATTCGTCGTATCCGACTGGGGCAGCATCGGCGAGATGGTGCCGCATGGTTATGCCCGGGACAATAAAGAAGCCGCAGAAAAAGCAGTGATCGCCGGAAGCGATATGGACATGGAAAGCCGCGCCTATATGGCAGAACTACCAAAACTGGTCAGGGAAGGCAAAGTGGATCCTAAACTGATCGATGATGCTGCAAGAAGGATCCTGGTTAAAAAATTTGAAATGGGACTGTTTGATGATCCTTACCGGTTCAGCAGTGAAAAGAAGCAGCAGGAGCAGACCAATAACCGGGAACACCGGGAATTCGGCAGGGAATTTGGCTCCAAAAGCATTGTCCTGCTTAAAAACCAGGGGAATATCCTTCCGATTTCGAGGTCGGCAAAGACAGTCGCCTTAATCGGGCCTTTCGGAAAAGAGACCACTGCCAACCACGGATTCTGGTCGGTTGCATTTAAAGATGACCCGCAGCGGATTGTTACCCAGTTCGACGGGATCAGAAACCGGCTGGATAAAAATTCAACACTCCTGTATGCCAAAGGCTGCCATGTTGATGACCGGGACCGCTCCCTCTTTGCGGAAGCGGTAGAAACGGCTAAAAAAGCGGATGTAGTCATCATGACGCTGGGCGAGGGGCATGCCATGAGCGGAGAGGCGAAGAGCAGGAGCAATCTTCATTTTTCAGGGGTTCAGGAAGAGTTGCTGGAAGAAATCGTAAAAACAGGAAAGCCTGTAGTCCTGATGATCAACGCAGGGCGCCCGCTGGTGTTCGACTGGGCAGCAGACCATGTTCCGGCCATCCTCTATACCTGGTGGCTTGGTACCGAAGCCGGGAATTCCATTGCCGATGTGTTGTTCGGGACAGTGAATCCTGCCGGGAAGCTGCCGATGACCTTCCCGAGAAACGAAGGCCAGATCCCGGTGTACTACAACCACTATAACACCGGGAGACCGGCGAAGAACAATACCGACAGGAATTATGTTTCTGCCTACATCGACCTGGATAATGATCCGAAATTCCCTTTCGGCTACGGATTAAGTTACACCGGGTTCCGGTATTCAGATATGACGCTGAGCTCAACGGAGCTTAAAGGTCAGCAAACGCTGACTATTACTGTAAACGTGACCAATACCGGAAATTATGATGGTGAGGAAGTGGTGCAGCTGTACATCAGGGATCTGGTCGGAAAGGTCGTGCGTCCCGTAAAGGAACTGAAAGGTTTTCAGAAAGTCATGATCAGGAAGGGGCAGAGCAAAAATATTACCTTTTCCCTCACCCCGGAAGACCTGAAATTCTATGATGATCAGCTGAACTACGACTGGGAAGCGGGAGAATTCGATATTATGGTCGGAACAGATTCGCAGCACGTCCAGACAAAAAGAATCAGGTGGATGAAATAAAAAAAAACAGTGTACGGACTGGGAGCGGGATGAAACCCGCTTTCGGCGGTAAAAACCCATACCTCGTACCGTATCTATGAACATTGGTAAACTTTTTAAGGGAATGCTCGGGGGAGCTCTTATTTTCTCTTCGCTGCAGTGTGCCTCCGGCAAAGCGGAAGCAGGAAAGGAGCTGATCTGGAGTGACGAATTCAATAACAGGGGATTGCCGGACACGGCAAAATGGAATTATGATACCGGAGGCAGCGGATTCGGGAACAACGAGGCCCAGTTTTATACAAAAGACCGCCTAGAAAATGCCAGGGTGGAAAACGGTAAACTGGTCATCGAAGCCAGAAAAGAAGACTTTGAAAAAAAGGAGTATACTTCTGCAAGGCTTCTGACCAAAGGAAAATTCTCCTTTCAGTACGGGACGGTGGAAGTCCGGGCAAAGCTGCCCGCAGGCAGGGGAACCTGGCCTGCGATTTGGATGATGAGCGAAAGAATGAAAAAATGGCCGGATGACGGCGAGCTGGACATCATGGAGCACGTAGGATATCGTCCCGGCTATATCCATGCTTCCGTACACACCAGAGCATACAACCATATCATCGGTACCCAGAAAACTGATACCGTGCTGGTGAACGATGCAGGCAAACGGTTCCATGTCTATAAAGCGGAATGGACACCGGAAAAAATTGAGGTCTTTGTAGACAACCGGAAATTTTTTACCTATCAGAACAAAGAAAAAAATTATGGGGCATGGCCGTTCGACCAGCCGTACTTTTTGATCCTGAATCTGGCGGTCGGCGGATTTTGGGGCGGAAAGGAAGGCATCGACGATACGGTGTTTCCGCAGAAATTTGAAATAGATTATGTAAGGGTCTACCGGAACAGAAAACAAACGGAATAACGGAGCGTGCAGTCTCTAAGAAAAACAGAAAGAAATACGTATGAAGAAATTAATGATTAGCTGTTTTGCAGCGGCAATGTTGGTACAGGTCAATGCACAAAGCTACTGGAAGAAGAATACCGGGAAAACCGCAAGGGTAGTTCTTACCGACGCTAAGACCGGTGAGAAAATGGCGGATAAAGGAAGCGTTTCCTTTGAAAAATTCGGGCAGCCTAAAGAAACCGATGCCTGTATTTTTGTAGACCCCGATTTTAAGTACCAGAAACTGATCGGAATCGGAGGTGCCATTACGGACGCTGCTGCGGAAACTTTCTATAAGCTCCCGAAAAAGAAACAGCAGGAAATTATAGAAGCCTATTACGGAAAAAACGGATTGGGATATACCGTTGTGCGCACCAACATGAATTCGTGTGACTTCTCAAGCGATTCCTATACCTATGTACAGGATGGCGATACGGCATTGAAGTCATTCAATATTGCCCATGACGAGAAGTACAAGATCCCGATGATTCAGGAAGCCAGGAAAGCAATCGGCAAGGATTTTACCTTTTATTTCTCTCCGTGGAGCCCGCCGGCATGGATGAAATCCAACAACAGCCTGCTTAAAGGCGGAAGGCTGGAAAATAAGTATTACCAGCCATGGGCGGAATATTATATAAAATTCATTAAAGAATATGAAAAAAGAGGAATCGGCGTATGGGGACTGACGGTGCAGAATGAGCCGATGGCTACCCAGACCTGGGAATCCTGCATCTATACCGCGGAAGAAGAAGGCGATTTCCTCGGAAAAAACCTGGGTCCGACCCTCTGGAAAAACGGCTACAAAGATAAAAAAGTCATGATCTGGGACCACAACCGGGACCTGATCTATCAACGGGCCACCACCACCTTAAGCGATCCTGAAACCTCGAAATATGCCGCCGGAATCGGTTACCACTGGTATGAAACCTGGAACAATAAAACCCAGCTCTTCGATAACCTGTCCGAAACCCAGCGGGCTTTCCCGGATAAGTTCCTGGCTTTTACCGAGGGCTGTAAGGAGCAGTTTGACCTGTCTAAGATTTACGATGTAAAGCTCGGCGAACTCTACGGAAGGAATATGCTGAACGATTTCAACAAAGGAACCGCACTATGGACCGACTGGAATGTTCTGCTGGACGAAACCGGGGGGCCGAACCATGTCGGCAACTTCTGCTTTGCACCGATCATCGCCGATACCAAAACCGGGGAAGTACATTATACCTATGAATATTATTACGTAGGCCACGTATCGAAATTCATTAAGCCGGAAGCACAAAGGATCGGCAGCTCCTCTAACCGCGCTGCCCTGACCTCCACTACCTTTATGAACCGGAACGGGCAGCTGGTGACCGTGATCATGAACGATAGCGACAATGACATCGATACCCACCTGTGGATCGAGGGCATGGCAGCAAAGCTGCCGGCACCTGCACACTCCATACAGACGGTCATTCTATAAACGAACTTCATATTTACATTATTTTTTTAGCACCGGCGGCCAATTATGGCCGCCGGTGCTGTTTTAGGCAGAATAGAACGTTATAAAAAAGCGGAAAAGCGCTATCCCGCAAAGTGGCTCTATACTGCTGATTTGTTTTTAGGGCTGTAAAAGACAGGACGGCCATTCGGATCGAATCGGATTTTATACCGAAAGTTCCTGACTGGTTATAAACCGCATTTGATATTCAGTGATATAGCTGTACTGTGCGAAAATAAAATACATCCATTCCAGTTGGCAGCCGGCCGGGTAATCTCACTTTATTCCACGTTCTTATTTTTATAAGTATCAATAAAAGAAATGGCAGATGCTATGCAAATATTTCTCCCTGTTGCCGGAGATTAGCCTAAGAATATGAATCGGCCGGCACCAGCTGATGATGATATTTTAGGAAGGTCTGTTTTGGTTTTACAGTAAAGAATAAATACAGGTAACTATATTTTGCTTATATTTGATTGTTTTAATTGTAACATTTCATTGTTTTTTTTGAGTGATTACCTTATCATGAAAACAATTGAATAAAATGGTGAATTTAAAATAAAACACGACACGTTTTGTCGCATGAGCGGTCTACATTTGCCAATGAATATAAAAACAAAATAACATAAATATGAAATAACGGATTATTTCTTTCCGGGGTGAAGTATAAAGAATATCTTCGCGCCGTTAAAACCTAATAATTATAACTCAGATACATAAGGAATGAAAAAATTCTATGCCGGTGCCTTTTTCTTAGGCGCCATCCTCAGTACTTCTGCCCAGGAAGTCCTCTGG
>NZ_CAJYMO010000105.1 GCF_913776365.1 uncultured Chryseobacterium sp.
ATATATATATATATATATATATATATCAAAAAAACTAACGGAATAAGATTTAAAAAAAATTACTTGTCGGTAAATTTTGCATCTTTTTTTTCCTGGATTTATCGGGTTGTCATAAAATACATGATTAAATATCCCGGATTTTCATGTGGAAAAATGATTTTCCTCCTTCCGCTTTTTCTTTCCGGACCTATTATTTTCCAACTCAGTTACTCATTCTACCGTAAAAAAAGAGGCCACTTACCGGTGACCTCTTTCTGCGTTTGCAAGATTAGAGATTGGAAATATAATCCATCACTTCCCGCCTGCTGCTTTCAAAATCCAGTGCTTCCCCTACCAGATAATATTTTTGTTTGTCGACACACTTCGGGAACAGCAGCTTAGCCAATGCAATTTTATTCTTATCAAAACTTAAGTCTTTTACAAGAATGCTGATCTGCCTTGATGTAAACATGGCATGTTTGCCCTGCGCCTGGATAAAGGCTGTTTTTTTCTCGTCAAACCAGGCCTCTTTTTTCATGGCTTCCAGAAACCGCTGGAAATCCTGCCGGTCCATAACATTTGGATAATTTACATTTTCATTCCAGTCTCCCGGGCTTCCGTACGGATTGTTCCATACTTCATTCCAGTTGTTGAAACCGTAGGACTGATTCGGTACGGGATAGGCATCCAGAAGGTACAGGCCTTCCGTTGTAAAGAAATCCAGGACCATCCTGCTGTTATTCCGGACGTTTAAAGTGGTTCTGTACAGGAGATGCCCGCCTTCATAAATGGAAACCGGGATTCTTCCTGCCGGCAGATCAAAGAACCGGTACCGCCCGGAATTGTTGGACATGTACTGATCTGCGATTTCAACACTGAAAAGTCCCTGCTCCGGAATCCTGAGGAATACTTCGGAATATCCATAATCCGGGTTCCACTGATAGGACGGGTTTTTCATCCCGGATCCTCCGCCGTCACGGTTCCTGAATTCAGGAATACGGGTATTGTTTTTCTGAATCTTCACCCCGGAATCCGGAGATCCCAGTTCAGTACCGGAGGCTTCGTTTTTCAGGCGCTCGCCTGCTTTTCCGGCTTCCTGTGAAAACACATTCATTCCTGTCAGGAGCAACAGGCTCATCAGAATATATCTCATCAATCGATTTTTTATAGACGGAAAGATACAAAAAAAGAGAAACCCTTTCAGGCTCCTCTTTATGGTTCTATGTCTTTTTACAAAAGATATTACATATGGATCGGCCTTTTCGCCGTAGCATCCAGGGCTGCTTCCTTGATGGCCTCCGCATAAGTAGGGTGCGCATGGGAGCTTCTGGCGATATCTTCGGCACTGGCACGGAATTCCATGGCGATCACACCTTCTGCGATAAGGTCGGCCGCTCTTGCACCTACGATATGCATTCCCAGCACTTCATCGGTTTTTTCATCAGCGATGATCTTTACCAATCCGTCCACATCACCGCTGGCACGGCTTCTTCCCAGGGCTCTCATCGGGAAGGAGCCTACTTTATAGGCCACGCCTTCCTCTTTCAGCATTTCTTCGGTTTTGCCTACACCGGCTACTTCCGGCCATGTGTATACGACTCCCGGGATCAGGTTGTAGTTGATATGCGGCTTCTGCCCTGCCAGGGTTTCCGCTACAAATACCCCTTCTTCCTCAGCTTTGTGAGCCAGCATGGCCCCTTTGATAACGTCACCGATCGCATAGATGTTGGATACGTTGGTCTGCAGATGGTCGTTTACTTTTACTCTTCCTCTCTCATCCAGCTCCACACCGGCTTTTTCCAGTCCTAGGCCGTCTGTGTAAGGCCTCCTTCCTACCGATACCAGGCAATAATCCCCTTCTACGGTTACTTCTTCGCCTTTTTTATCTTTTGCCGTAATTTTTACGGAGTCGCCGTTTCTTTCCACAGCGGAGACAGCGGTCGAAAGCATGAACTTCATTCCCTGTTTTTTAAGGACTTTAGTCAGCTCCTTGCTCAGCGCACCGTCCATTCCCGGGATAATTTTGTCCATGAACTCAACCACAGTTACCTGGGCGCCAAGTCTCAGATAGACAGAACCTAATTCAAGACCGATGACCCCGCCGCCGATTACTACCAGGTGCTTAGGGATTTCTTTCAGGTTCAGCGCTTCCGTGGAAGTAATCACCCTCTCCTTGTCCAGTGTGATGAAAGGTAAGCTGGTCGGTTTGGAACCGGTAGCGATAATGGTATATTTTGATTCGATGGTTTCTGTGGAACCGTCGTTTTTGGTTACTTTGATCCCGGTGGCAGATTCGAAGCTTCCTACCCCTTCAAAAACGGTAATTTTGTTTTTGTTCATCAGGTAGCTGATGCCGTCTGTATTCTGCTTGATCACTTCGTTCTTACGCTCGATCATTCTGGCAATATCGGCCTGAGGTTCATTGATAATGATTCCGTGGGAAGCAAAATTATGTTTGGCGTTTTCAAAGTGCTCGGAGCTGTCCAGCAATGCTTTTGAAGGAATACATCCCACGTTCAGGCAGGTTCCTCCCAACGTAGGATATTTTTCAATAATGGCTGTTGTGAATCCTAATTGTGCGGCACGGATGGCAGCCACATAACCGCCAGGACCTGAACCGATAACGGTAACATCGAATTGACTCATGTTATTTATGAATTTTTTTATTAATAACTTTCTTACTGCTTACAAATTTAACGATTAATTACCAAGTGGGAAAGTGAGATTTGTCAAACTTTAGCAGTAATCCAAAGCGCAAACTGAAGGGATTGATTTTTAACACCGATCTTTGATATCACTAAATTTTTCAATGATCTCAAGGCATTTTTCCTGTAGCATTTCCTGATATTTCCTGTCGATGACAGCAAGCTTCAGATCAAGTGCAGCAAGATATTCTTTGTTATAATGCTGCCTTTCCTCACCTATCGGATAATTCATTATTTCATGATCATATTTCCTGCAGACCTCAAGATGTATTTCCTGCAAGGGCAGGATATCCTCTATCCTTCCGATGAGATAATTCATTTTAGCGTATCCTTCATGCGGCCCGATCCGGCGGGTGGTAATGGCAATGGCCGTGGAGCGCAGTTTCCTGATAAACCGGTTCCGCCTTAACTCATCGAATGGGTGCATCTTAGTATCAGTAGACTGAAAAATGTAATTTAATTCAAATTGATTTTTCCCTCTCCGAATGCGGCGGTGCTCTCCGGCCGGGTTTCTCCGTAAACATACCATTCCAGGCTCTCCAGATGTTCCAGTGCATTTTCCGGCGTGATATAAGGGCGGTCTTTCTTGGAGACAATTCCCTTGAACCACCTTAGCATACCCTGTTGATCGCCCGTTTGTACGGGTACTGTATAGACAATCCAGATCCGCTGGCAAAGCTTACATTGCTGGGTGCTGACCTCAGCATGCCTGCTGCCGGTGTGATCCGTTCCGATGGTTGAACTTCTGAATTCGGTATAACCGGAGCCTGGTTTTTCGCAGGCACAGCCCAGCTTAAGGATTTTTTCCATGAATGAATTGATTGGAGAACGTTAAAAACATCCAAAAATAAGAAAATATAATGTTACGACATACTGTTCCGTTAAGAACGCTGCTTTTTGACCAGATCCAGCAATACAGCTTCATACTGATCCAGGATGAGGTCCTTTGAAAATCTAGAGCGGATTGCATTTTTCACCCCGTCCTGATGATGGCTTTCATGAAGGATCCTGACGATCTGCCGGGAAAAGTTTTCATGGTCTTCGATATTGGAGACCTCACCGTTTATGCCATGCTGTATGATTTCATTGATTCCTCCCGGACAGTTATTGGCCAGG
>NZ_CAJYMO010000106.1 GCF_913776365.1 uncultured Chryseobacterium sp.
CCCATCCCATGGGTCCGCTCCAGCTGGCGGATTTTATTGGCCTGGATGTGTGCCTGGCCATCCTTAACGTGATGTATGACGGATTCAAAAATCCGAAATACGCCCCTAATCCATTGCTGGTCAATATGGTAACGGCAGGAAAGCTCGGCGTAAAATCCGGAGAGGGATTCTATGATTATTCGGAAAGCAAAAAAGCGGACAAAGTAGCGAAAATGTTTTCAAAATAAGGTTACGTGATGAGTTATGGATTATAAGTTATACATTTGGGCAGCAAAGCCGGATTTATAATTAAATAACCATTCCCTTGATACGATTCAAAGAAAGAAATATTCAGATTATACTGGTCATCATCACTTTTATGATGACCATTTTGCGTTTTTTACTCAATGAGAAAGGCCGCGTCAGCCCTGACTCCATACGATATCTCCGGTTTGCCCACGTTCTTCCGGTTATTGACAATACGGTCACTCCTTTAGGATATCCCGCAAGCATCAGGCTTTTCACCTATACAGGACTGGACGAATTCTGGGGAAGCAAAGCGGTTGGGCTTGCCGCATTCCTGTTCATTGTCTTGTTTGCCTGGAAAAAGCAGTTCTTTTCAAGGGAATCGGTGCTGGTATGCAGCCTGTTCAGCTTCCTGTCTGTTTTTTCCTATACGATGAGCGAATCACTGGTTCTTCCTTTCGTCCTTCTTTTTCTGTACCTGTCTTCGCTGGTTATTGAGGGCAAACTTAAAGGTGGCCGGGCGGTATTCTATCTCTCCTTTTGCCTGATCGCCCTGTATAACATCCGGTACAGTTCACTTTTCATTATGTTCGGAACCGGAGCCTACGGCCTTATTTTTCTGAGAAAAAGCTATTCCCGGACATTTATCATCTCCGGGATTACAGGAGGTATTTTCGTCGTCTTATACAAAATCCTGTTTATCGATTATTTTAATGAACATTATATTGACGATGCCCTCATCATCGGGCTGTACCCGACCTCTAAACTTCTTCCCGAACTGTTTCAGGGGCTGTGTACCACCTTTAATCCTTTTATCCATATTGCAGATCCGGGAGGCGGCAGGATAAACTATGCCATTTACGGACTGGGTTTCCTGAATATCCTTCTGACCGTTTACCTGTTCCTGAAATACAAGCTTACCGATACTGAATTTTTTTTCGTATTTACAGGAATTGCCGGAACGGTATGTTCTTATTTTATCCAATATTTTTATCCTGTGAATGCCCTGGATTACCGGCTGATGGCCCCCTTCAGTTTTCCGGTCTGGCTGGTGTATTTCAGGAAGCTTTTCCAGCTGTCCGGTATCAGGGCATATGCAATAGGTTTCCTGAGTCTTTTATCCGGACTTTTCTTCACTTTGCTTTCCAGAGGAAATTATCTGGAAAACCGGAAAGAGATGCAGCAATACCTGCAGGCCGAACATCTTGATTCGGTGCCCCTGCTGTTTTACCTGGAGGCTGCCGAAGATCTGGAAAAGGTACAGACAGCTGAACTCATCAGCACGGTGAATCCCCATACCACACTGACTTTCAAGCCGGAAGATACGCTGAAACGGACCACATTAACACGGTATAAAGTTTTGCAAAAAATTAAGATCGACAGGAACAAATACCAATAATTTTATTATCTTTGGTTAAAGTTAAAACATTAAAAAAATGAAATTACCAAAGTTTTTATTAGCAGATAATTCGGAATTTCCTGAAGATTTATTCGTTGTTCATACAGAATATCCAAGATTTATCTTGAATGTGGAAGAGGAAGAAGTAGAGTGGCTGGATGATCTTGAAGGTGATGATGAGGAAACAATGGCAGACGAGGCTACAAAAGTGGTAGAAGCTGCTTTTAAATGGTGTGACGAAGAGTTGGCTAAATACGACGACGAAGAGGAAGACTAAATACAGATCAATCATCTTAACATAAAAAAGGAACTCAATTTATTTGAGTTCCTTTTTTATTTGTAATACTGTAATTTCTATTATTCTGCCCTGTTGAATTTTAACAGAAGCAGGTTATCCTGATACAGTTCCAGCACATTTCCGGTAATCACATACTTGTTGGCCTTCCCTACCATATCCATGAAGTTCTTTTCCACACTCATGTTTTCACAGGCCATTCTCGTAGAACCCAATCCTCCGGCTGAAAAGTTTCCTGTGGCAGGATCTACTTTCGCCGTTCCGAAATAATTGTTGCATCCGGCATTCCCGTTGATTTTTTCCCCGTCAATATTCAGCGTCGGAATTTTCCCTTTTACATTATCGGCCAGTGCCCATTTCGTTCCTGTAAGTGCCGGCTGTGCTTTTCCTACCTTGGAAGCAGATGAACCGCCCATCGTCCCGCACGAAACCAAAACCGCTGCCGTACATATACTTAAAAAAAGATGTTTCATTATTTTCTTTTTGAATTAAACCAAATTTACGGAAATATTATTATTTAAACGGTTTCTTGGGCTAATTATTATCTCCTTACCAGGGCTGTGAGTCCTGATAAGGAGATGTGGCTATCCTCGCAGTTCCGCGTCAAACTCTTTACGGAAAGCTTTGATCAGCGAATCCATAACGGCAGTAATCTCTTTCTCTTCCAGCGTTTTTTCTTCGTTCAGAAGCTCGAAACTCATGGCATAAGATTTCTTCCCTTCAGGAAGATTTTTACCTTCGTAAACGTCGAACAGATTTATGTTTTTCAGATAAGGCGACTTATTCTTTTTAGCAGTCTGGTAGAGGTCTTCATACCTGATATTTTTATCCATCAGCAAGGCAAGATCCCTTCTGATCTTGTTGAATTTAGGAATATCATTAAATTTCAGCCTGTTTTCTGCACGAAGCTTCTGTGCATATTCCAGCTCGATTTCCGCGTAGAAACATTCCTGGTCCAGGTCTGCATCTTTCAGGAGCTGCTGAGCCACTTTTCCTATCCTTACCAATACTTTTCCGTCTGCTTCATAAGCCAGCGCATCGGAGAACCGGTCATCAGACAGGGCGGTTTCCCGGTAATCAACGGCCAAACGCTCAAGCAGAACTTTCACATATGCTTTCAGGTGATAAAAGCTGGTGGCGGATTTCGGCTGTAACCAGTTTTCAGCCACATCCCTTCCCGAAACTAAAATGGCCAGTTGCTTTCTTTCTTCGTACTTTTCACGTTTGTGATAGATTTTTCCCAGCTCAAAAAACTTAATATCCTCATTTTTCCGGTTTACATTATAAACGGCATTCTGAAGCAGGCCTTCCAATAATGACTTTCTCATGAATGCCAGGTCGCCGCTCAGCGGATTCAGCAGTCGTACGGCTTCTTTTTCATCTTTTACGGAAGTGAGTGAATTGTTCATCACCTCATTGAACCCGAGGCTCTGCAAAGTCCTGGCCCAGCTGTTTTCCAGTTCATCCTGGTCCTGTGCACTGAGCTTTACCGGCGTAAAGGAAATTTTCTGCGGGGCATCGATCTTATTGTAGCCGTAAATCCTCAGGATTTCTTCAATTACGTCTATTTCCCTTGTCACATCCGCTCTGTAGGCAGGAACGGAAATTTCCAGCCCGTTCTGGATCTCATTCAGCACCTGGATGTCCAGTGCCTTCAGGATTTCCTTCACTTTTTCCCTGTGGATCTTGGTTCCCAGGATCTGTTCTATTTTGGAGAACCTGATGATGACGTAGCTGTCTTCAATCTTCTTTGGATATTCTTCCAGCAGTTCACCGGTCAGTGTCCCTTCTGCCAGTTCCTCAATCAGCTTGATGGCTTTGGTAATGGCCGTTCTGGTGATATTAGGATCGACTCCCCTTTCGAACCTGAAAGAGGCATCGGTATTGAGTCCGTGGAATTTAGCTGCTTTTCTCACCGCTACCGGATTGAAATAGGCACTTTCCAGGAATATGGTTTTCGTTTCAGCGGAAACTCCGGATGTTGCCCCCCCGAAAACTCCGGCAATACACATCGGCTGGTCCTGTCCGTCTTTGATGATGATTTCAGAACCGTTCAATGTTCTTTCCACCCCATCCAGCGTGGTGAATTTCGTACCTTCCTTTACGGTTCCCACCTTTACCTTTCTGTCCGCGATTTTGCCGGCGTCGAAAGCATGCAACGGTTGTCCGTATCCGTGCAGAATATAGTTGGTGATATCTACCACATTGTTGATCGGGCTTAGGCCGATGGCTTTCAGCCTGTCCTTTAGCCATGCCGGGGAATCCGTAACCTTTATGTTTTCAATTACAGCACCAATGTACCTCGGGCACAGGCCGGAATCTTCCACTTCCAGGGTAAAATCATGTGAGCCTTCACTGTGCAGAGCGGTAGAAGATACTTTTTCGAATTCCGCTTTCTGCTGATTGGTGGAAAGATAGGCATTCAGGTCCCTTGCCACCCCGTAATGGGACATGGCATCGGTTCTGTTCGGCGTAAGGCCGATCTCGAAAACTTCGTCATTCGATAATTCAAAATAATTGGCAAACGGAGTACCGACTTCAAATTTTCCGGCATCCAGCACCATGATTCCGCCGTGATCGTCGCTAAGCCCCAGTTCATCTTCCGCACAGATCATCCCCTGCGAAACTTCCCCTCTGATTTTAGCTTCCTTGATTTCAAAGAAATTTCCGGTTTTATCATAGATTTTTGTTCCGACAACCGCTACGGGAACGGTCTGTCCGGCCTCCACATTCGGGGCTCCGCAGACAATATGGAGCACCTTTCCGTTTCCTACCTCTACCGTTGTCTTTTTCAGCTTGTCTGCATTCGGATGTTTTTCACAGGTCAGTACCTTCCCTACTACGATTCCTTCCAGGCTGCCTTTTATACTTTCAAATTTTTCTATCCCTTCAACTTCAAGACCTATATCCGTAAGAAACTCACCGATTCTCTCTGTTTTTATTTCCGTTCTGATAAAGTCTTTAAGCCAGTTGTTTGATATTTTCATCTGATAATTTATATTTATTTCTTTAGACAGATCAACCTTGCGGTTTCATTGAATATATTTTGAAAATCCTGTTGAATTTTTCGAGTTACAAATGTCGTGTTTTTTTAAGAAACAGAGAAATTTCTAACAGATTTTAAGAGTATGACTTTTACCCTTTTCCCTTCTCCGGAAGCGGTGCCGGGAGGCTGAAGATAACACTGCCGCGTAAGGATCTTTCGGCTGGTCTACCATGGATTGATCACAGCAAAAAGAGGCCCTGAAATCAAGGCCTCTCTGTATCTTTATATCATCCTGCTATAAGCCGATCACCGGCATAGAAAGCATTAAAATATTTTCATTGTCTTCAAGACCGTCAAGAGGCTCAATGATTCCCGGTCTGTTAGGCTGCGACATTTTCATCGTGATATCGTCTGATCCGAGGATCGTCAGCATCTCCGTCAGGAATTTGGAGCTGAACCCAATATTGATGTCTTCCCCGTTGTAGTCGCAAGGGATCTGCATATCTGCTTTGTTTGCATATTCCGTATCTTCCGCATGAAGATGGAGAATGTTTGCAGACAATTTGAATCTCACCTGATTGGTTGATTTATTGGACATGATGGAGGCTCTTTTTATTGCTCCCAGCAGAAGGTTTCTGTTGATGGTCAGCACATTCGGGTTTTCTTTCGGGATCACGGCCGTATAGTTCGGATATTTCCCGTCGATCAGCCTGCAGATCCAGGTATGCTTCCCAAAAGTGAATTTCGCCATGTTTTCATTGAATTCGATGGTGACCTCTTCGTTGGAGCTGGCCAGGATGTTCTTGAAAATGTTCAGCGGCTTCTTAGGCATGATGAATTCCATCGGTTCGGCATTCATCAGGTCTTTCCTTTTGTACACAACCAGCCTGTGGGAGTCGGTAGAGACGAAATTCGTTTCTTCTTCCCCAAACTGGAACAGTACTCCGGTCATTACCGGACGCAGGGAATCGTTGCTGGTGGCAAAAAGCGTATTGGTCAACGCTTCGGAAAGTACGCCTGCCGGAATGGTAACACTCTGGGCAGCATCAAATTCCGGAACTTCCGGATAGTCATCTGCATTGTCCAAAGCTACGGCAAAATTATCTTTCTCATCTAGTATCTCAAGCTGGCTTCCGGTGCCCTCAGCATTATCTTTTACCGCCAGGGTAAGCGGCTGTTCTCCATACGTCTTGATGAAATCCTGGAAAATCTTTGCAGGAACGGCAAATTTACCGGCATCATCAGATTTTACCTCAAGTGAGGTTACAAGAGTAGTCTCGCCATCGGATGCTGTAATGGTAACGTTATTTCCGTCCAGTTCAAAAAGATAGTTTTCTAAAATCGGTCTCGACTGAGAACTTGATATTACGCCACTTACAGTTTGCAATGCTTTCTGCAGTTCTCCACTTGAAATAATAAATTTCATAGATTTAAAAATAAGTTTCTACAAATATAATAAATAGAATACAGATGAAGAAGAAATAATCAAAGGAGTTTTTCACAAAGGTCATTAATCTTTTTTTAATGTTGAAATAATGTTTATATTCCGGTAATCATTAATTCCGGGATCGAATATTTCATTTTTTTCATAAACGGCATTTATTTTTTTATTCAGCAGCGATTGGTATTCCCTGGGCAGGTCGAGACCGGAGTCTATTGCAGTCACCCAGTAGAGTTTTATCAGATTGCCGTCTTCTCCTATTACATGAAAGATGATAAAATTTCCTTTTTCTATCCTGGTAACCGTACCGCTGACCGACGTTCCGAGAGACGCTTTGCCGATACTGCCCTTTTTTTCGCTGTTTACCATTTCCATAAACAGATCGGGACATTCTTTCAGCATCAGAGTTGCAATCAGCTTCCCCGTTTCAGAAGACTGATCTCCGAGAATATCCAGGTCATACTCTTTTTTCAGCTGCTTTGCATACGGCTCTGCAGCATTGATGATGCAGAATCCCATTTTCGTTTCCAGCAGTTCGGGATCAGGACTTTCTGCTTTTACCTTTTTAAAGCATTCGCAGGCTGTCTGCCCTATTTTAGCCTTGTATTCCTGGGAAAACCCCGCAGCAGACATCAGTGCCATCACCAATATCGTCAGATTATTTTTCATGGATTTATATTTAATCCTTTCAAAGGTACCGCAAAACCGGATATTACCGAAATACTTGTTTTATATTTGCAGATAATCTTTCCTTATGCGAAAACCACTGCTCCACCTCAGTTTCCTGAACGCTTTCCGTGGGATTTTCATGATGATAAAAAGCGAAAGGAATTTCCAGCTGGAGCTTGCCGCTTTTTTGATCAACCTGTTTCTAATTTTTTACCTGCATCTTTCAATACCTGATGCCGTACTGATCCTGGTTGTATCATCCGGCGTACTGGCCGCGGAAATTTTCAATACGGCTGTTGAAAAGATCTGTGATATCATTCAGCCGGAATTCGATCCGCGGATCGGTTTCATCAAAGATATTTCTGCGGGAGCAGTCCTGCTGCTGGCTGCTGTTTCTGTTGTAACCGGAGTCCTGGTTTATTGGAACTATATTTTCGCTTAGCACAAACCCTGATCGGGCTAACGCTAAAAAGGATAATAACAAGCGGAACGGATCAAATCCCGTTCCTATTGATATTTTTGTTTATTCTTTACCATGGCTGTTCAACTGAACGGAATCAGAGATATTGGTCAATAATGGGTATTGCCATTTCTGCCATGATCCCGTATCCTTTTTCATTGGGGTGTACCCCATCCCCTGAAAGCAGGACTTCCTTGTCATCCACAAATCCGGAGTAAAAGTCCAGGTACGTTATCTTATTTTCATGAGCGGTCTCTTTCAGGATCTGATTGTATTTCAGAATCGCGGCCGTGCTCCTTAATTTTCCCGAGGCAACTGTTATGCCGTCTATTTTTTCAGCAACCGGAAGAATACTGATGAGGTAAATGTCTTCCGCGTACTGTTTTGCTTTCTGCACAGCCGTTAAAATATTTGTTTTAAAACGTTCCGGAGACACCATTGCTACTCCTTCTTTTATGGCTAAATCATTAGCTCCGTAACCGATAAATACAATGTTTCCGTCAGGGGAATTCCGGGCTTCCATCTCATGGGAAATCCTTTTGACCAGTCCTTCGGTTGTCTCGCCTCCGATCCCCAGATTGAACAGGATCAGCTCATCGTTCTCTTCATTGTATTTCTGCAGGGCATACCGCTTTAGAATATCCACCCAGCCGCCGAATACGCCATCGTACTCTCCATAGGTAATGCTGTCTCCGAAAAATAATCCGTACTTCATTGTTCTTGTATTAAAATCAGTTCAAAATTAGCGTAATCTTTTGATGCGACTCAATGATTTCTACTAAAATCTCAAATAAAGTCTGTCCTTTTCCTGCGATCAGATCATTAAGTTTTTGCTGAATTAATGCTACGTTGAACGGTTTTCCCTGCCTGATTTTATTTTCATAAAATTCTTTGGTCAGATCAAATCCTAGATCTTCTCTAGACTTATCAGCATCTTTCCAGGTGATTTCACCCTGAAATCCATACAGGAGATCATCAAAGCCGTCCAGTGTTCCCACTTTCCAGTCTTCGTCTTTCATAAAAAGTTGGGAAATTTCCTCATAGAAACCTTCCAGATCAGAAAAATGACGGCCATTGATGACCGTCATTTTTTGTTTATTTTTATTTGAAGTACTCCACTCCATTTTTAAAGATGTTGTGGTAATTCGCAGTCGGGATGTTTTTCATCAGTCCTTGGGCGAAACGTTCCGGGTGGCCCATCCTTCCGAAGATTTTTCCGTCCGGGCTGGTTACCCCTTCGATTCCGAATAGGGAATTGTTCGGGTTAAACGGCATTCCGTGGGCAATGTTTCCTTCGAGATCCAGATATTGGGTAGCGATCTGCCCGTTTTCATACAGCTTCTGGATTTCTGCTTCCGAAGCCATGAAACGGCCTTCACCGTGAGAAATCGGGATGGTGAATACCTGATCCTTCATTCCTTTTAACCAAGGCGATTCATCATTTACGACCCTCACGTTCACCATCTGGGAAATATGTCTCCGGATCGCATTGTGAGCCAAGGTAGGAGAATTTTCATCCAGGTCCTTGATCCGTCCGTACGGCAGCAATCCTGATTTTACCAACGCCTGGAATCCGTTACAGATCCCGATGATCATTCCGTCCCTGTCCAACAGTTCGTGAACGGCATTTCTCATTTTTTCGTTTTTTAAAACGTTGACAATAAATTTCGCAGAACCGTCCGGCTCATCACCGGCGGAGAATCCTCCCGAGAACGCTAAGATCTGGGATGATGCGATTTCTTTTATCCAGGCATCAATACTTTCCTCCAGCAACTGGTGGTTGATATTGATCAACGGTAAACTGCTGATGGCGGCGCCTTCTTTGGCAAAAGCATTCAGCGTATCGTATTCACAGTTGGTTCCCGGGAATACCGGAGCAAATACTTTAGGCTGGGCAATGCCGTGCTTTTTAATGATGATGTTTCTCGGATTAACGGAGTTCAGCTTTTCATCCAGCTCTACCGTCAGTTTTTCCTTTTCTACAGTTGGGAAAAGGTTTTCAAAGGTACCGGTATTGGCTGCTGCTAATGTACTGATCACCGTTGATTGCTGATTGATGGTTAAAACCTGATCTGCCACCACTTCGCCGATCAATTGAAGATCAGTAGAGCTTAGGTCTTCTTTAGATTCGATGATCAGACTTCCGATGTTTTTAGACAATAAAGCATTTTCCTCAACATTAATCTCGGCTCCTAACCTGTTCCCGAAGCTCATCTTGGCTAAGGCAACGGCCACACCGCCTTCTTTTATAGTTTTTACGGAAACGATTTTTCCGGCTTTGATGTTTTCAAAGATCAGTTCGAAAACAGCTTTTAAGGCATCGTAATCCGGCAGTCCGCTTTCCTGGGCGGTATGATTGAAGAAATAAATTTTATTTCCTGCATTTTTAAATTCAGGAGAGATGATATTTTTCTTTTCCCCGTTGGCGCACGCAAATGAAATCAGCGTTGGCGGAACATTCAAATCCTGGTAGGTTCCGCTCATCGAGTCTTTTCCTCCGATCGCGGCCAGACCAAGGTTCATCTGGGCATCATAAGCACCCAGTAAGGAAGCTAATGGTTTACCCCACTTTTCAGGATTCTGTCCCAGTTTTTCAAAGTATTCCTGGAAACTTAATCTGATGTTTTTGTAATCGCCGCCCATCGCTACGATTTTCGCCACACTTTCCACTACGGCGTACGAAGCTCCCAACAGTGAATTCTGCCTGGAAATCTCCGCATCGAAGCCCCAGCTTGCCAGGGAAACGGTTTCGATATCTTTTGCTCCGATGACCGGTAAGGTCTGAACACTTCCTTCCATCAGGGTCTGCTGATACTTTCCTCCTAAAGGCATTGCCACCGTAGTCGCCCCGATCGAAGAATCGAACATTTCCAGCAATCCTTTTTGGGAAGCTACATTTTTATCGCTTAGTATTTTTAAGAAATTCTCCTCGTTAAACGCCGGTGTTTCTTCTTTTACTTCATTCAGGTGCGTGATCTTTGCTTCCTGAGTCTTTGAACAGCCATTGGTATCCAGGAATTCCCTTGAAAGATCTACGATTTTGTCTCCTTTCCAGAACATCTGCATTCTTCCGGAATCCGTCACTTTTGCGACTTCAACCGCTACAATGTTTTCCGCTTCACAGAATTTGATGAACTGGTCTTTATCTTTCGGGTCCACCACAACGGCCATCCTTTCCTGAGATTCGGAAATGGCAAGCTCGGTTCCGTTCAGCCCTTCATATTTTAAGGGTAAAACATCCAGGTTCACCTCCAGAGAATCGGCAATTTCACCGATGGCTACCGATACTCCCCCGGCACCGAAGTCATTTGATTTTTTAATGAGCCTCGTTACTTCCGGGTTTCTGAATAACCGCTGGATTTTACGTTCTTCCACCGCATTTCCTTTCTGTACTTCGGAACTCATGGTGTGGATGGAGGTTTCGTCCTGCTCTTTTGAGCTTCCGCTCGCTCCTCCTACCCCGTCACGGCCTGTGGCCCCACCAAGGATAATGACAGAATCCCCAGCTTCCGGCTTCTCCCGTCTTACCCAATCTACAGGAACGGCACCGGCTACAAAACCGACTTCCATTCTTTTGGCTTTGTACCCTTCATCATAGATTTCGGATACCATAGTTGTGGCCAGACCGATCTGGTTTCCATAAGAAGAATATCCGTTAGCTGCCTGTTTGGTGATGGTCTTCTGAGGTAGTTTTCCAGGTAAGGTTTGATCTACCGGTTCCAACACATCTGCTGCACCGGTTAACCTCATCGCCTGGAATACGAAAGAACGCCCGGACAAAGGATCTCTGATCGCTCCTCCCAGACACGTTGAAGCCCCTCCGAAAGGTTCGATTTCTGTCGGGTGATTGTGGGTTTCGTTTTTGAATAATAAATACCACGGCTCTTTTTTACCGTCGTATTCTGCTTCAATCTGGATGGTGCAGGCATTGATTTCATCAGAAACCACAAGGTTTTCCAGGTTGCCTGTTTTATGGAAATATCTGGCGCAAACCGTCGCAAGATCCATTAAGGAAATCGGTTTCAGCTCACGGCCCAGAAATTTTCTTTTTTCGATATAGTCGTTGAAAATTGTTTCCAGAGTATGCTTAAACTGCCCTTCAAATTCAATGTTTGAAAGTTCCGTCTCGAAAGTCGTGTGACGGCAGTGGTCGCTCCAATACGTGTCCAATACCTTCAGTTCCGTTTCCGTAGGATTGCGCTGTTCGGATTTAAAGTATTCCTGGATGAATTTTAAATCGTCCAGACCCAAGGCGAAACCGTGGCTTTGGTAGAAACTTTCCAGCTGCGCATCATCAAAACTGATAAAATTTTCGTGGATGATGACTTTTGACGGTGCTTCCTCCGCAGGAATATCCAGGATGGATAAATCCTTTTCCTGAGATTCCACTTTGTTGATCAGAAGGTCTTTGATTTTTACAAGGTCCGGTTCCGAAACGCCTTCAAATTCGATAAGCTTCCCACTTCTTACTTTCGATTTCTCGTTTTCCGTAAGCAAAGCAATACATTGTTGTGCCGAGTCTGCCCGCTGATCGTACTGACCAGGTAAAAACTCCATGGCAAAATGGATGGAGGAAGCCGGATTTTCTTCGTGCAGGATATCCGTTACCGGATCTACGAACGTACTGTTGACTGTTTTTTCAAATTCTCCGGCATTCAGCCCGAAGATGTCATATACATTATACACCTTTACTTTCTGCACGGCAGGCACCACCGCTTTTACTTCATCAAAAATTTTTGGACTTTCCACATCGAAAATTCCTCTTTTTTCTACGAAAATTCTTTTGTTTTGAGACATTAGATGTCAGTTTTTATTTA
>NZ_CAJYMO010000107.1 GCF_913776365.1 uncultured Chryseobacterium sp.
CACAAGAACAGATCAACGATCCCGGTCAGTTTACCGGAATTAAAGATACCGGTGTTGATGACGAAAATGAAGAGCTGGGCAAGGTTTTCCATAATTTCAACCTGAAGATTTCAAAAGATTTCCGGAACGGTTTCCGGTTCTCCTTCTATGCCAATAACTTCCTGGACCTGAAGCAGACAAGGACCACCTACACCAGCGGCAAGTACATCACTACGCTCAACAATGATATTCTGAAGCTGTCTTTCGGGGCCAAGATCGAATACCAGTTCTAAAATTTACCTTATAAATACATGATTATGAAACACGTGTTCAGTTTTTTATCAATGATGCTCTTCCTGGTTTCCTGCAGGGACAACGATTTCGGGAACGAAGGCAGTACCCTTCAGCCCACCGCCTTCCGGGTAGAAGTGAAATATGACGCTTCCTTTTCATCGCTGCATGCCAGAAATGCCCTGGTGGTGCTTACCAACAATAATTCAGGCGACACCTATACGCAGTCTACGGATGCCAATGGGTTTGCTCAATTCACCAGTGTCATTCCCGGTACCTATAAAGTAACCGTTTCCAAGAAAATGGCATCAGATGAATTCAATATAACGTTCGGATATGCTTCTTCGTCTTCGGAAACCAGTTTCAACGGCATTCAGGAGAATGCGGTTGTCAATGTGAATGTGCAGTCTACTTTTATCGAACTGAAAGGAGCAAGGATCGGGGATCTTCTCATCAAACAGATTTCCTACGCAGGCAGCCATGCCACGCAGGGGGCCAGCTTCAGGGATCAGTTTATCGAGATCCACAACAATTCAAATGAAGTGATCTATGCAGACGGGCTTTACCTCGCACAGCTTTACGGAAAGCCGAACACCAATACCACAAACAATTCTTATTCGCAGCCGAACGGCCAGTTCGACTGGAGCAAATCGATCGGGATGACCATGGGAAGTGCTGCGAATACGGATTATGTATACGCCGACTATGTTTTCAGGATTCCCGGATCAGGAACCCAATATCCGATCTTTCCGGGGCAAAGCATGGTAATTGCCTCAAACGGGGTAAACCACAAAGCACCGCTGGTAGACAATACAGGCATGCCGGTTACGGTACAGAACCCGGCACTGACGGTAGATCTGAGTACCGCCGATTTTGAAGTGTACCTGGGCGATTTTAACCTGTCGATCGGGCAGCCGGTTTATAAGTACGACATCCAGAATCCGGCAGTCAAGGACATGCAGATCGCCTATTGGGGAAGACCCGGCTACTGGAACCCAAACAACGATTTTATTATTGATAATCCGGGAAGAGACAGTTTCGTGATTTTCAGGACCGATGATTTCGAAAGCTTCCCAAGCTACTCTGATCCTTCCTATACTACGGTTTCCACAAACATACGGTACTATAAGCAGATTCCGAATTCCGTGATCATCGACGGGGTAGACTTGCAGCATTTCAACCCGAATGCCCAGCGTCCGAAAATGCTCAGCGCTTCCATTGATGCTTCTTCCGTCAGTTGTGATGCAGCCTTCAATTCGCAGGCCGTCATCAGGAAAACCAAGGCGGAAGTTATAATGGCCAACGGTTCCAAGAGGAAAGTGCTGGAAGACACCAATAATTCTGCCAACGATTTTGTAAAACAAAAGGCCAATCCCAGAGGTTTCCAACAATAGTGCACTATGAAATTCAAGACCATCCCTATTATTTCTTTGCTTTCTGCCGGCTGGGCGACGGCACAGCAGAACGACAGTATTTTTATCCCGGTTAACCAGGCCTATTACAGCCAGTTTGAGAAGGTGTGGGAAAATCCCATCCAGTTTTCCGGGCAAAAATTTTCCGACTTCACGGAAACCCGCCTCACTGCCACCGTGAAAGACCTGAATATAAAAAGAGTGCAGACGGCAGACGAGAGCCAGGTCTTCGGTTTCAATACCCGTGGAATCTTCAATATTTCCGACCGGCTCAGGCTGCTGGGGAATTTTGACTACGCGTTCACTACAGAAAAAGGCTTAGGCTACAATTTAACCAATGAAAGAACTGAAGACCGGTTCGTCCTGAATCCCAATTACCTGCTGGTCCCGAAAAAAGCGGACTGGGAAAGCCAGGATTACCGGCTGCAGGGGGGATTATCTTACAAGGTCTGGAAAGGCCTGGAACTGGGAGCCATTGTGGATTACCGCAACCGGAGCGCTTACCGGAAATCAGATCCCCGGCCAGATATCTCAACGGCAGACTATTCCGGGAAAATTTTCGGAGGTTACCGGTTCGGTCAGCATCAGCTTTCGGCATTCGGAGGATTGGGAAGGAAATCTGAGACCTATGACCTGATCTCAGTGAATGAGGCGACAAACGCCCCGGCCAATCCCGATTATTATGTAAGGTTTTCAAACGGATACGGAAGGCTGATCTATTTCCCGTCATATTCTGATTACAGTTACAGGACGATAGACCGGAATTTCGGAGGCGGCTATTCGTTTGAAAACCCAAAAAACTTTTTCAGTATCAATTTTAGCTACAGTACGAAAATGCAGGACCTTTTCGAACGTGACCAAAGCAACAATACCTATTTTGAGGAAAGCCTTGAAAAGATGAAATACAGGCTTGTCAATTACCAGACGGATGCCAATTATGGGTACAAAGGTGAACATACTGATGTTATTTCAAACGTCAATTTCCAAAGTCTGACCGGTGATAATTACAACAATGCCGAATTCGGCCAGAATTACAGGATGACCCTGGATCGTTTATCCACAACGAATCATTTCCTGCTGAGAGAAGGAAGAAAAATACGTTTCGGAGCGACGCTGGAAGGGATATACAATGATTTTTCTGCCATTGACCTGCTTGGGATCACCTATAAATATGTAAAAAGCATCGATTTGAATATCAGGTTTAATAAAGATGTTTTTTTTAATGCTTCCCTGAAAATCAACGTGGAGGCAGGTGCCGCTTATTATTTTCAGGTAAAGGAAAGCCTTACTTATCTCCCGGCTTCCTCCAATACGCTGCTGTACGATAACGTGATAGCGGATGATCATGCTTTTGATTCGACTTCAAAGCTGGGCCCTCAGCTTGGTCTTCAATTCTATCAGAAGGTCGGTGCCAGGACTGACCTGAGAATATTTACCCGTTTTTCTGCCCTGTTCCCACTGAGCAGAGATTTTGAGCAGGATACCGGCTACAACGGAAATCCGAACCTGATCTTCAATGCAGGAATATCACTCTTTTATTAAATAGTATGAAATATCAATATATGCTGTTGCTTTCAGCAGTCCTGTTCATGGCCTATTCTTTTTCAGATTTCCGTAAGGTTCAGAAAGGGTATTCGGCAGAGGAGCTGAGAGAATTGTATGGAAGCGGAAATCCGGGACGCTGGCCGGAGCCTCAGCTGTTTGATGAGGTAAAAGAAGGCTTCCGGGATATCGGTGTGCTTCCGGCGCCTGGATTTCCGGCAGCCAATCCGTATTCGGAGACCAAAGAAGAACTGGGGAAGATGTTGTTTTTTGATCCCCGCTTATCAAAGTCCGGGCAGATTTCCTGTGCCAGCTGCCATGATCCGGAACTGGCCTGGGCAGACGGCAGAAGGGTAGCCTACGGGCACAACCGGCAGCTGGGAACCAGAAATGCACCCACCATCCTGAACATTGCATATGCCCGGCAGTATTTCTGGGACGGTAGGGCGGCGAGCCTCGAAGATCAGGCGAAAGCACCGATTGAAAATCCGCGGGAAATGAATTTCCATTCCAGGCTGGCCGTAAAAGCAATTGCCAAAATAAAAGGCTATAAAATGCATTTCCGCAAAGCCTTCGGCACGGACAGGATTACGGAAAAGCAGATTACCGATGCCATTGCTACCTTTGAAAGGACAATCGTAAGTCCGAAATCCAGGTTTGACCGTTTCATCAGCGGCGAGAAGAAGGTAATGACGGATTCCGAAATCAGTGGACTGCATCTGTTCAGGACGAAAGCCAACTGCATCAACTGTCACAACACACCGTATTTTTCAGACCAGAAGTTCCATAACATCGGGCTGACCTACTTTGGCCGTGAATATGAAGACCTGGGGCTGTACCATATCACGAAAAAAAATGAAGACGTGGGGAAATTCAAAACGCCGACTCTGAGAGAAATCAGCCGGACGGCCCCTTATATGCACAATGGCCTCTTCCCGAATCTCCGGGGCGTACTGAATATGTACAATGCCGGAATGCCGAATGAGAAAAGGAACCGCGATAGTCCGCTCGCACCACAAAAATCGGGAATGCTGAAAAGACTGAATCTGACGAATGAAGAGCTGCGGGATCTGGAAAATTTCCTGAATACCCTTCACAGTTATAAATACAAAATGCGGGCACCGCAATTACCGGAATAAAACAAGGAAAGCAACAGCTTACCTTGTTTTATCACCCATCTGAAATTTATTCGTATCTTCCATTAAAAAATGTGGAATTTATTCATGTTCCTGTCAGTTCTTGCTGCCGGTTCAATGTACGGTCAGGAGGTACCGGCGATTCGGAAAATTGTTGAGGAGATCAATCTGGCCGGAAATTATCAGGTAAAAACGGTTCCCAATGAGTATTTTGTCGCTATAGGCCAGGTCACGGACAATGGCATTGAGGCCAAAGGTTTTTACCGGAATGGCGAACTGAAAAAGATAGAATATTCGGCAGGTCTTTCGGCCTGGAATTACGTGACTGAATATTTTTTCCACCGGGGCCGGCTGGTTTTTGTCCATCTTAAGAAATACCGTATTTCGGGAGAAAGAGGATACCTTAAAAAGCCGGTACTGATAGCAGAGTCCAGACGGTATTACGGAAACGGAAAGCTTATAAAAACGGTAGGGAAATCAGACAAAGATCAGGGAAGCACAGCTGATTTCGGGCAGGCCGCTGAACTGAAGAAAGATTTGGAAGATTATCCATAGGTGGAAATCGGCAATTTCCGTACCTTTGTCAGCTAATTTTATCAATACATGCAACCCGGAAAAACCCAGACTTTACAGATTTCAGATAAAAACAGCTCAGGATGGATCCTTACGGATGAATCCGGAGAAAAAGCCTTCCTGCCGAAAATTTTCACTCATGACGATAAGGAAATCGGTGAGGATCTTGAGGTTTTCGTGTATCAGGATGATGGGAAACTGAAAGCCACTACCGAGATCCCGCTGGCCGAAGTGGATGAGTTTGCCGTGATGAGCTGCGTACAGAGCCTGCCGAGCGGTGCTTTTATGGACTGGGGAATCATTAAGGACCTTTTTATCCCATACAAGCAGCAGAAGACAAAAATTATCGAAGGAAAGAGATACCTGGTTCATATTTATATCGATGATGTTCTGGAACTGATCACCGGAACCACCAAGTTCAAAAGGAACCCGCAGTACCAGGACCTGCCGTTCAAGAAAGGGGATAAGGTAAACCTGATCATGATGAACGAAAGCGAGCTGGGCTGGAATGTGGTGATCAACAAAAAATACATCGGGCTGATTTACGCCTCGGATGTCTTTAAAAAGCTGTATCCGCTATCGGAAGAAACCGGGTACATCAAAACCATCCGGGAAGACGGGAAAATAGACATTTCCCTGCAGCCGGAAGGATTTGAAAACATTGATGAGTTCAAAAAGAAAATCCTGGATAAACTGGAAGAAAATTACGGGCTGCTGTATCTCTCGGATCAGTCGACGCCGGAGGAAATCAGGGATGAACTCCAGATGAGCAAGAAAAACTTTAAAAAAGCCATCGGCGGATTGTATAAAGATAAGATCATTGATCTTTCAGATGATAAGATTAAATTGTTATAAAAAATAAAACCGGGCAGAACATTCTGCCCGGTTTTATTTTGTCTTACTTGTTAATTTATTCCCTGTTCTTGATCAGCAGCCATCCGGTATACATCCTGCCATCTGATACTTTAATGGTATACCAGTAATTGCCGGTAGGAAGCGGGCTCCCGTTCAGCTTTCCGTTCCAGGACAGCGGTTTTTTGGTCATCACTTCTTTGAAGACGGGCAGTCCCCTGCGGTCATAGACATTGACTTCCGTTCCGGGATAGTTTTCAAGTCCCTGTATGTTCCAGTGGTCGTTGTAGCCATCAGCATTCGGAGTGAAGGCATTGGGAATATCGAAAATGGAAAATTTCTTCCGGCCGATGATGCATCCGCCTTTGGTCCTCACATAAACAATGTATTCCCCGATAGACAGGTTGGTAAATACATTGGAATCCTGCCATACAAGATTGTCAAGTGAATATTCAAAGCTTCCTGAAGCAGAAAGAATGACTGTTGCTGTACTATTGCTGATGTTTACTGCCGTAATTTCCGGAAGGGACGTATAGCTTACCTGTACCGTATCGGTATTCTGGCATCCGGAACTGTTGGTTACGGTCACGGAATAGGTTCCCGGAACGGAAACGGAAATGGTCTGCGTGGTGGCTCCCGTATTCCACAGGTAGGACGAATAGCCGGCTCCGGCATCCAGGGTTATGCTTTTCCCGTCGCAGAAATCAATCTTTTCCGGAAGTTCCACATTGGGTTTCGGGTGCAGTGTGAGATTCAGCCGTACTACTTTAAAGCAACCGTCGGCTGTCATTACTTTTACATGGATGATAGTGGTTCCCAACGGAAGACTGTATGCAGACGGATTTCCTATCGGGTTTCCGGAAGCGTCGGTATAGGCAAAGGTGTAGAGCGCAGGGTTAGCAATGATATCCTGCTGATAGGAAACCAGGTTTACGGTCATCGAACTCCCCGTACTGGTGTTGCAGAAAACCGATGCATGATCATGAGCCGGGACATTATCGGTGGAAAGCGTCACGGCGATGGCCAGCTTTTCAGACTCGCAGTTAGTAACGGTTTGGGTAGCAAAATACGTTACGCCGTGAATCAGCGGCGTTGTGAGCGGCAGCAGGGTTCCTGCGGCATTGTAGAACCGGATCCCGTTTCCTGCAACCGCAAGGCTGGCCAGTGTAGGGCTGGCAGAAGCACAGAAATCCTGGGCTGCGTTTCCGGCCGGTTTCGGGGTTTCATTCACTATGGCCTGGACGGCTGTTTTGTTGCTTTCGCAGCCGTTGATGGTCTGCGAAGCATAGTAGGTCTGGCCATTCATCAGAGGAGCTGTTGCAGTCAGCAGGTTGCCCGCTGCATCATACCATCTGATATTCTGCCCTGTAGCCTGAAGGTCTGAAATTTCAGGCAGGCTGGTGGCGCAGAAAGTCTGTTGAGAGCTGGCAACAGGCGTAATTCCCTGTGTTGAAAAAACTTTGAAAGCAACTTTCACACT
This sequence comes from uncultured Chryseobacterium sp., assembly GCF_913776365.1. Lineage (GTDB taxonomy): Bacteria > Bacteroidota > Bacteroidia > Flavobacteriales > Weeksellaceae > Chryseobacterium. The sequence goes on from NZ_CAJYMO010000107.1 coordinate 7,266, forward strand.
TTCACAGCCACTGCTATATTGTGTGACATAATATTGATAGCCTGCAATAATATTGGCATAATTACCCACAAGATTTCCTGTCGCATCATAAAAATGGATATTTTGATTGTTATTGATATTAAGCTGATTTAAAGTCATTTGATTTACATCGCTGCAAAAATAAAAATCATTTACAGATAATGCTGGAGGAGAATTTTTTATGATCACCTGTACAGCCAGCCGTTTAGGATTATATGGACAGGATTCGTCCTGTACGGAAGCATAGTAGGTAACATTATTCTGCAAAGGTGTATTTGCCGCCAAAGGCGAAAATGCCACTGGAGAATTATACCAGTTTGTGTAAGAAGTATTCGGGGATAAATCTGCTACTGTAGGGCTTGCGGAAGAACAGAAAGTTTGTATTTTATCACCATCAGGCATACCATTATAACATTTGCTGAATTTTTGTACAGATCCATTGATATCACCAATAGTATACTTGATAATTTTTATATCCTGGTCAGGATCGAAGTCCTGGTAATCATCATAATATCCTGCGAGAATAATATTTCCCTCGTAATCGATATTTTGACTGTACGAAAAAGAAGAGAAATCACTTTTATTAAAAATCAGTTTTCCATCATTCCGGAATTTTAAATAATACGTATCTGCATTACGACTTAAATAACTGTAATTCAGTCCTAAATCCAATTTCTTTACCTTTTCTTCGGTATTATTATTTCCGTTTACTACTTTAATGGTATTATCCATATAACGTACAAAAAAATTAATGGTATTATCGGGATTTAATTTTATAGATAAAAAATCATATGCATCAGCACCTTTTATTAAGGAATTCCAGACCAGATGACCATTGCTATTTATCTTATAAATAATAGTTTTTCCTCCAAATGGAGCATTGATAATTGTGTTTGGAAAATTGATAGTCTGGGCATCGTAATAGGTACTTGCAGTATAAATATTATTATCATTATCAATATCTATTTTTGAATTCGATGAATATAACAGACCGTAATATGAAAGATTCTGGTACCAGATAAAATTACCTGCGGTATTAAACTTAGCCAGAAAAAGACGATTAGTACCGTTGGTATTTGCCGGAAAAGTATTACTATCAATTTTTAAATAAGCCTCAAAACTTCCCAGTATAATAATATTATTGCTTTTGTCTACTTTCACACAATTGATTGCGGGCATATTATGCGCATGAAGAGGACGTGCCCATACAAATGATCCGTCGGGATTATTTTTCATTATGAAAATTCCATTAGGTGCCGGCAAATTATAAGTAATGCTAGGGTCGGGATTAAAATCAGTATTGGCCAATGGAGGGTAATTTACATAACTTCCTGTAGAAATAATATTATTATTCTGATCGACCGTACATAGAATATTTCCTACATAATTATAAATATTTCCGAAAATATAATTTCCGGCTGCGTCAAGTTTTACAATATAAGAGCTGTATTCATTTATTCCTGTATTGAAGACAGAATTTGAATTTGGATTTAATCTTAAATTTTGTCCATCTGTATATCCTGCAAGAATCACATCGTCTTGTTTGTCAACAACTAAAGACGTAATTCCGGATCCATAATCTGAACTGATTTCTTTTACCCAAATAACATTTTTGTTTTTATCCAGCTTTGCAATAACAGCTCTTGATAATTCGCTGGCTGATGTAGTTTTGGTTATTGTGCCAAATGAAATACTGTATACGCCGGCAGAGGCTAATTTTCCATATCTCCCGGCTACATAAATATTTCCCTGAGAATCTGTATCGCTAACCGTAATATAATGCTGAGATTCAACAATCGTACTGGTGGTCTGAAAGTTCCAGATATGATTTTGGGCAAAACCAAATCCATAGTAAAGAATAGCAAATAGAAACAAGAGTTTTCGCATCGGTTATTAAATTTCCGGCAAAGATAATGAAACAGGCGGTTTCCGAAAATTAATTTTAGGTAAATCCACCTGCGACTGCACCTGAAAAATCAGCATTTTTCCGCAGATCGAACGGAGCGTCTGAAAGAGATTCTTTCCGGGATAGGGACTGCATGTCCTGAGAAGGCACACATCGTCAGTATTTATGATCAATTCTATAAAAATAGTAGTTTGACACTTTGCCAGCCGGCAAAAAAACCTGATGCATATCATAATAATTTCCTTAATTATTTTGTTTAACAATTTTGTCAAAACAATTGATTGGTTTAAATTTGCACAAAGTTGTTTAACAAAAATGTCAAATCAGATCAAAAAAGACCAGACGCAGGAACTTATTAAGGAAACCACCAAGAATCTATTCTTTGTGAAAGGGAAGTTTGACGCTACCACACAGGAAATTGCCGATGCGGCCGGTGTCAACAGGACACTGATCAACTACTATTTCCGCTCCAGGGATAACCTGATCCAGATTATCTTCGACGAAGCGCATAAAGTAGAGCACGAAAAGTCTGAGATCATCATGAATTCAGACCTGCCTTTTAAAGAAAAAATTGCCCAGTTCATCGAGGGAAGCCTGTCCACCAG
>NZ_CAJYMO010000108.1 GCF_913776365.1 uncultured Chryseobacterium sp.
CCCACCACGGATCCAGGGCGCCGGGTGCTGCTCTGTACGATAAAGGAATGAAGGTCGCCAACCGGTTCAGGATGGACATTTCCCCTGAAACCCTAAGGGAAAACGCCTGGATTCCCTACGATACCGAAGAAGGAAAATCGTACTGGGAGGCCCTGCAGCTGATCAGAACCTGGACCAAAGAGAACCATACCTCCATTCATGATGCCGTCCTGAAGAAACTGGCCCTTGAAAAACTGGACAGGTACTGGAATGAACATAATTTCGTCTTTAAAGACGGAGACCTGTTCTACCACGCCAAAGGAGCCACGCCGCTGGACGATAAGTTTATGCCGGATGTTACCGGACCGCGACTCATCCCGCTGAATATGGCGGAACCGGTGCTGATCGTAAAAGGGACCACCAACGAAAGGAACCTTGGTTTCGCACCCCACGGAGCCGGAAGGAACTTCAGCCGTACCCAGCATAAGAAGTCACTGGCCCATAAAACCATCGACGAAGTATTCGCCGAGGAAACCAAAGGCCTGGATATCCGTTTCTTCACAAATGAAATCGATATTTCCGAACTTCCGACCGCTTATAAGAGCGCAAAAAACGTCAGGGCACAGATCGAGGAATACGGATTATGTGAAGTCCTGGACGAAGTAATGCCCTACGGATGCATCATGGCCGGAGACGTGCAGAAGAATGCGCCGTGGAAGAAAAAGAAGAAATTCAGGAAAGCGTAAATAAAGACCAACTAATAACCCGGCCTTGCGGATGTGACAGTCTGCAGGGCCCATGAAAACTAATGATAAGGCAGGGGCAGTAGCTCAGATGGTTAGAGCAACAAAGATGTACTTTCCGCTACCGGCAAAGAAAGTTCCTATGATCACCAGGTTTGTAGGCCGCAGGTTCAAGTCCTGCCTGCTCCTCAAAAACACAAGGCAAAGAAAGTTCCTATTGCATAATTTCACCCATTTACTTTCCGCCTATTCTTTTAATGAATCAAAGGCAAACGGAGTTCCTGTAATTTTTGGAAGATTACTCCCCGCTTTTTATAAACTATAGGTAAAAGGAGTTCCTATACCGCTTCACTTTTAATGAATATACTCCTCACTTATTTTTTAAAAACAATACAATGAAAACGCTAAAATTATTCAACGCCGTACTGGCAAAAGGATCCGGTGGAGAAGCCTTTATTTCCGATCATGGTTTTATTATTGAGCCCGCCGGTCTATGGGCCAGGAAAGAAATTGTTTCTTATTATGCCAAAGAAAAGCTGAACGGAAATGACCTGAATAAAACCTTTCATAAATCCTGGCAGAAAATCAGGGAAAGTTCAAGACTTGATTTACTGATGGAGCAGATCAGGCATTATATTTCAACCTACGGAAGCCGGTTCCAGAGCGAAATGTACATTCCTTCCGAAGTATTGAATAGTAAGGAAGTGAAACTGAATTTTAAAATCATTAAGGCATATACCAAAGAGGAAATGACGGAAAAATGCCTTTCTCTGTTCAGATCCGGAATCGCCCTGAAGGAAGAGACCGTAGATGATCTGCTTGCTGTTTTACAAGATGAAGCAGAATATCATTTCACAGGAAAAGAAGAAATCCGGAATAAGGAGGCCGTCATTAAAATTGCAGACCGTTACGGGATATATCCTGAACATCCGGTTGAATTTTTCCGCTATATAATTTATAAGACCACAGGAGAAACGCTTTTGATTAAAAATAATGAATTGATTGATAACATCAGACAGGGTACATTCAACCCGTCTACCCTATTTGAAAATTTCGGCCTGGAAAAGCTGGCGCAGATTTTCAACCGGTTCAAGCCTCTGTTCCTGGCTTATAAAAAAAGAGCGGCAAAAACAATCAACAAAATTTCAAAGCTGTCCAAAATATATCACCGGCCTTTGGTTTCAAACCCACTGAATAGCGCAACGAATATGCTGCTGGAAAACAGTGACCTGCACTGGCTGGAAAATGCTGCCCCGTTTGCTTTGTTCAAAGCACTTTCGGCATGTTATGCAAGGATGTATGGTCAGGATACTTTCGTGTACCGGATCCGGAACGGGAAATCATGGACGAAAAAATCGGCGGCAACCTACGCAAATGAGCTCAACTATGGTTTTATTCTCCGTTACTTGCAATCGAAGTATGATTTTTCCGGAAAGAAATTCTATTTCCCGGAAGACGTGGAATTCGCATTGCCGACTTCTGAAAAAATGTTCGTCGGAAATATCCCGACCGGGACGAGATTTTACGGTGAAAGACTGGTCGTCGGGATTTACTGGGAAAATGCCTAGGGTGCCCATGACCTCGATCTTTCCGGGCTTAACATTGCCGGTAAGATCGGCTGGAATGCTGCTTATAACCAACAGGAAGGACAACTGATGTATTCCGGGGATATCACCCATGCGCCTGACGGAGCCGTAGAATACCTGTATGCCAGCCGGAGCTTTGCTACGCCTACGCTGGTCCTGAACAACGTATTCAGCGGTAATACGGATTGCGGGTATAAAATTGTGATCGGAAAAGGCGATAATATTTCATTCGATTATATGATGAATCCCAACTACCTGTTTGCGGAAGCCCGGTGCCAGTCGGTCCAGAAACAAACGATTTTAGGACTGTTCATACCGAAAGACGGAAGGCAGTGCTTCGTGCTGCTTAATTTCGGGGCAGGGCATTCGCACATTTCCGGAACTAACGAAGTTTCCGTCATGGCAACCACTGCCCTGTACCAGCAATGGTATGAATCACTTTCTTTCAACCGCCTGATTCAGGAGCTGGGAGCGGAAACCGCTTCCCGGAGAGAAGAAGCCGATTTTGATTTTTCTCTGGAAAACCTGGAAAAAGACAGCTTTACGGGAATTTTTACATCTTTAGCCTGAACCGTCGTCTGCAGGAAGTTTTATCACAGAACTAATTTAATACAGTGCTGAAAAGCATAAAAAAACCCTGAAGCGTATTCAGGGTTTTTATATTTACCGGTTTATTTACCTTTTTCAGATCAATTTTATCTGGATGTACCGTTATTTGTCGTTCTGCTGGTATTCAAAGTACCTGAGGTTCCGGTTTTCAGGCTATTGTTGGTTCCGGTTTTAAGGGTTCCGACACCGATATTGGATGTACCGTTGCTGTTCATCGCTCCTGTAGTGCCGTTATTCAGTACGCCGTTCGTATTCATTGTTCCTGCGGTTCCGTTGTTCAGCATGCCGTTGCTGTTTAATGTTCCGGTGGTCCCGGTATTCAGGGTTCCGTTGGTTCCGGCGTTCAGGGTACTGTTGCTGTTCAGGGTTCCGGTAGTTCCGGTGTTCAGCATACCGCTGCCGTTTAACGTAGTATTGGTCCCGCTGTTCAGGATTCCGGTACCGGTATTCATTGTCCCGTTACCGGTATTGGTTCCGGTGGCAGGGGTAGTCTGTGCAGATACCGTAATGAATCCTCCGGCTATCAATGCTGCTGCAAGTACATTTTTCATATGATGATCATTTTGATGGTTGGTCATATACTTCTTGCAATTATCATACAAAAGGCATTCGTTCCCTCTTTTAATTTGATTTACAAGTCATTAAAGGCAACGGATCTCATCACCCTTATTTCCTGAAGGTTCTTTTTCCTCCCTGGTAAATATATGAGTAGCAGGGAATGTAGACAGCCGGCAGCAGTTGGTAAAATAACGTACATTCAGCCATATCTATCCGTTTCAGCTCTTTAATTGGAATTCAATTTGATGAGTCGGGATTGTAAGTAAAATAGTAACATATACCAATACCAGGACAATAATATATTTGCATATCAACAAAAAATCTGTAAATATTATAATTAATAAAAAAATACTGCTTATAAAACATTATAAATATGTTATATTTTTTCCTATTCATTATTATTATTGTAATATATGAAAACTTTTCATATCTTTACTTTAGATAATACAAATGATGATAACAGAAAACATTCCTCTTTCGCATGAACATATAGATACAGGTATAGTAATACCGCCAGTTGTCTTTAGAATAGATTCAAGAAGTCCTTATGCAGAAACAGATTATGACGGGATAAATCACCAAGGAATATTTAATGAAGGTTTTACTGCAAAAGGAACCAATTACAAACTGACAGAGCATGTATTAGGCGGAAACAATAACAGTGCAAGTAATGGTGCTTCCGGATATGTAGCCACTACTTCAAACCCTTCATCGCTTATTAATATTCTATCAACCATAACCGGGAATATGTTATTGCATGAAGTGGATACAAGAAACTTATCCTTAAACAATAGTGGACGTATTGCAATTAATGCTTATGTATACAATATAAGGCCTACGGATTCTAATTTTTATTCGGTAGTTGATAATTTACCAGATGGATACAGATTTGATAGATACCGTGGGCAAGATGAATGGTTAGCTGTTGACAAAATTGACAGAGAACAAATTCAGTCTGCTATAATATATGAAGATGTATTCGTTAATGGCATACGTCAGGGAAGTATAAGGCCGGTATCTACAGTAAATAATAATTACTATTTGGAGAATACACCAAGACATTTTGCCGGTCATTTTAATTCTGCTGATGTAGGAGTAACGAAAATAAATCAGCAACAACCGGCAGCTCAGATCCCACAGCAGCAGCTAACTCAACTACAGCAAAATCAGACGCCTCAGACAGATCATCAACCAGCAGATCAAATTCTACAGCAGCCACTGACTCAACCGCAGCATGGCCAAACGCCTCAGATTGATTATCAGCTAGCAGATCAAATCCTACAGCAGCAGCTAACTCAACTGCAGCAAAATCAGACGCCTCAGATAGATCATCAACCAGCAGATCAAATTCTACAGCAGCCACTGACTCAACTGCAGCATGGCCAAACGCCTCAGATTAATTATGAGCTAGCAGATCAAATCTTACAGCAGCAACTGATGCAACTGCAGCAAAATCAGACGCCTCAGACAGATCATCAACCGACAGCTCAAATACAGGAGCAGCCCGGGCAAATACAGATGGATTTTAGTAGATTTGCTACACCAACTATAGAATCAACTGTACCAATTATAGGATTACCTGTAGAAGCCCAACAAAATCAAGAACAAAATAATGGGCAACAATTGATAACGAAAAGGTTTTAACGTAAGACCCTCTGATAATTATTCGGACATTATCCCAAGAATTATGCAAGTTAAAAAAACAAGGCTTTGATTTATAATCCGGGCCTTGCTCAAAATAAGCATAAGTTAGTTGAGAACACTTCCACAATTTTGAATCTGCATCATACATTTTTTAATACGTATTGGGCCATAATTAGTTTGCATTAAACTTGAGAATTGGCTGTTGCAAATAAATTGCTGCAGCCCTGCCTGGATTTCAGTAAGGGAAATTGATTTGAAGTTCATTCCATAGACAACGGCAAATATTCTTTGAATGTCTGCTTCACTTTCAATATAAAGATAAAATCCATTTGGTTTTTTCCCGATCGAGAAGCATTATTGTTTCCCTATACATCTTATCTTGTTTTTGGCCGCCAGCCTGTTTTGAATTCAAAATTCAGCATCATCCGATTTACGGATTCGGAAGTCTTTTATATCATATGGGAAAAGCGAAAAAGGAGCAGAAGTTGCGATTCATGCAATACCTTGTAAAACAAAATGGCCTTAAATGGTTCACATTAGATGTCAGCAACAAATTTAATATGCCTTTCCTTTTTTATTATATTTGCGGATTCATTTTAAAAAATAATAACCTTAAACCCATTCAGCGATGAAAAAAATTGTATTTCTCTTTCTATGTCTTTTCATTCTTTCGTCATGCGGAGGTTCCGATAGCGGAACCGACAGCACACCGGGATCCGGTAACCAGCCTCCGAAAGTAATCACCTCAGCGCCCGGTTTCACCCAGGGCAAAGTAAAATTCAACGGAAACGTAGCCTCAAAAGGCTCAGGAATTTATACCCGGGGATTCTGCTGGGGAACCAATATCAACCCTACCGCCCTGAACAGCGACCATATCTCGGAATCTGCTGATGCGGCAGGCGAATATTCCCTCACCGAATCATACGGAAGCCTCAAATTTTCCACCGCCACCAGCTATTATGTGCGGGCTTATGTGATTACCACGAATGGAGAAACCGTATATGGCGATAATATCACATTTACCACACCTCCTAAACTGGTTATTAATCCCAAAGCGACAAAAGCCATTTTCACCACTTCCGCTACCCTGAATGCAGAAATTGCCGTCTATTACTTAGACAGCATCACACCGGACGAAAAAGGATTCTGCTACCGTACCAGTCCCGGTGTAAACATCAGCAACGGTACCAAAATAGTCAATACCGTTGCCAATTATTACAATGGAAACCTCGAGCTGGAGGCCACTGCCCTGCTGTCCAATACCACCTATTACGTAAGAGCCTTTTCCAGAGAAGGATCGAAGGTGTATTATTCTGATGAATATACTTTTAAAACAGCCGGCGCCATCGGTGCTTCGGGAGGATATATCTTTTATGACAAAGGGGAAGTGACCGACGGATGGAGATACCTTGAAGCAGCTCCCAATAACCTGATCTATAACGGATCAGATAAAATCAGATGGGGATGCGCCGGAGGTATCGTCAACCAGACCCAGGCCACCTTTGGAGCCGGCCCGGCCAATACCGCCAGGATCATTTCCCAGTGTTCCGATGCCAACTGTGCCGCCAGGTTATGCGATAATTATGTCCTGAACGGCCTGACCGACTGGTTCCTGCCTTCGGATGAAGAATTATTGGTATTCCTCAAAAGTTCCAAAAACGTATATACCATTGCCACATTCACGTGGAACAACTATTCCGACAGGTATTTCTGGAGTTCCACTGAGAATCCGGGAACCAGTAAAGCCAGATTTCTTGACGGCTACGACGGGTATATCTCATCTACCGACAAAGACTACTACCAGGTACGGGTAAGGCCGTTCAGGAGATTTTAAAAAATAAAAGTATGTTACAGAAGCTGTTCCTTTCCGGGGACAGCTTTTTTTAAAGCTTTTTAAGAAGAGCTGAATAACAGAATTGTCCGCAGATGCTTGCAGCCAGGCAGATCTGCGCGGATAAAAGTTGGCTGAACCGGTCCGGTCAGATCTGAAAGAAACATGACATCAAAAGAAAAAACACTTTTTTCCGGGTGCGTAAATCTGTTGCGCAGTATTATCTTTACTTTGTACTTCTGTAAAGATAACTGTAATGAAATCCAGAATACTTGAAAAACTGAAAGAAGTGGAGAAAAGCCGCAGCATAGAAATCCTGCTGGCCGTGGAATCCGGAAGCCGGGCCTGGGGTTTTGCCTCACCCGACAGCGATTACGACATCCGCTTTATCTACCGGCATGAAAAAGACTGGTACCTCTCGCCGTGGGATAAAGATGAAACGATCGAGTTCATGACGGAAGATGAACTGGACGGTTCCGGCTGGGACCTCAGGAAGACTTTCCATCTGCTGCTGAAGTCTAACGCCGCTTTGCTGAGCTGGTTTTACTCTCCTGTGGTTTACGTGAAAGATGAAAAGTTTTATGACCTTTTCAAACCTTTGGCAGATGAATGCTTTTCGCCGATAGCGGTTTCGTACCATTACCTCAGCATGAGCAAAAAATACCTGGAGGCCTGCCGCGGCAATGAAGTGAAGCTGAAATCTTACTTTTATCTCCTCCGTACGGCACTTACCGGAAAGTGGATCCTGGAAAAAGGAACCGTTCCACCGGTACTGTTCAGCGAACTGCTGATACTGGTCGATGGTTTTACCCGGGAGAAAATAGAAAATTTAATAACTTTAAAAGCCACCAAAGGGGAATCCTATTTCCATCCGAATGACCGGGAACTTTCCGGATTCCTGGAAGCGCTGGTAAAAGACAACGAAGAAAAAGCAAAAGGCCTGCACAGCGGCCGTCCGGATAAAACGGAAATGGAGCGGGTGTTCAGGGAAATACTGACAGAATAAAAACAGAAACATGAAACGATTCGGGTTTTTCAAAAAGAAAGCAAAAACAGATGGCCAACCGGGCCCGGTTCCGACAGTTCAGGCTGAAATAAAGACTGCGGAACAAACGGAAGCTGCAGAGGGTATAGAAAAGGAGACTTTGCCGCACCGGTTTATTATCCGGTGCCGCTATCTTGAAGAACAGTACGGAATTGTTGTGCCTGAAATCTACAAAAAATTCTTCACCCGTTTCGATATTGATGAAAACCATAGCTTCTACCGGCCCTTTTGGATGGACGGAACACCATATACCGATCTGTTTTACACCGAAGACTTCGTGAAATATATCATGGGCCGGTATATGGAACAGCACGCCGGAGATTATGAGCCGAAAAAATTCCAGGAAATGATGGACTATGGAAAATGCTATTTCCTCCACAAGGAAAACCGTTTTGAAAGCGACTGGGTCGATATCTCTTTCATAGACCGGTGCTATGAGGAGCTGGGCAGGAACCGGGACTGCCTGATCATCGGCATGAATATCTACGCCACCTGCGGAGGAGCGGAATTCCTGATCCTGTCAGGCGACAAAAAAGGATATTTTGCCGGATGCTATCATGGAATGGACAGAGAAATAGAATATGCAGGTATTACAGTCCGGTACGAAATCCTGAACCATTACGGCCTGATCAGCAAAGAAATCCTTCACGGCTGATCCGGAAAAAACAACATCAGAAATTCTAAAAACCATCAGATGAAAAAACTTGTCGCCCTCTCTCCGATGTATACGGAGGACAGCAATATCCTGAAAAAAGCATCCCTCAATTCTCCTTACGAGTTGAGCCGCTTCAATGCAAAATGGAATGTTCCGGAAGAATTCCGGGCAGAGGTGGTGGCGGTTTATGGTGAAGATATCTATGCCGAAATTGTGGCGGAACAATGTAACCTTACTTTAACAAAACCTGATGATCACTGGCTTTCAATAGTCTCGGAAGAATTTACCAGACGTAAAATTTCTTACGGACAACTGAAAGATTTCATCAACGAAGGACCCGTTTTCATCAAATGTTCGGATTTTAAGAGCTTTAAAGCCGGAGTTGTTGATAACATTACCGACATCAAAGGCTTTGATTCCCTGGATCCGGAAATGACGGTCTTCATATCGGAAGTTGTGGAATGGGAACTGGAAGTGAGATGTTTTGTTTTAAACGGTGAAATAAAAACCTTCTCTTCCTATTGGCGGAACGATGTTTATGATATAAACCCGCTTGCAGAAACCGAGCAAAAGGAACTGTTCGCATTTTTCAGCCGGTTTATGGAGCAGTATGCGGAAACGCTGCCGAAAGCCATTGTCCTGGACTTCGGAATCATCAGAGGAAAAGGCTGGGCACTGATTGAAGCGAATCCCGCCTGGTGCTCCGGTCTGTATGCCTGCGATGCGGAGAAGGCTCTGGAGGTGATTGCGGAAAGCTGTATTAAAAATTAAAATGATGGAAATGATCATCTTCACCGGGATTCCCGCAAGTGGAAAAAGTTCCTTTTATAAGGAGCTTTTTTTCAATTCGCATCTCAGGATCAGCATGGATCTGCTGAACACCCGGAATAAAGAAAACAAGCTGCTGCAATACGGTTTTGAAACCCAGTCGAGAATGGTAATCGACAACACGAATGTCACGAGAGAAAGCCGTAAAAATTACATTGAATCAGCAAAACAGAACCGGTATCAAATCATCGGATACTTTTTTGAGAGCCCTGTTCTGGACTGCCTGGAACGGAATAAGAACAGGAAAGATTCCATCAATGAGACCGGAATCAGAGCTAAATACAAGGAACTGGAAAAGCCTGACTACACAGAAGGTTTCGATAAGATCTTTAGCGTAAAAATAATCAATAACACCTTTGAAATAAGCGATGATGAAATTTGAAGAAATAGAAGCGGTCATGCGGAAGAACGAAAGCCTTTCGGAACAGTACATCCTGCCAGAAAATTATATCATCGTAAGGCTGGACGGAAAAGGCTTCACGAAACTGACCAAAGAAAAACTTACGCTGGAAAAACCGTTTGATGAAAGATTCGGCAAAGTCATGACTAATACGGTAAAGCATCTTTTTAATACCGGTTTTAAGGTGATCTACGGTTATACCCAAAGCGATGAAATTTCTTTGCTGATTGACAAAGGCGACCAGACCTTCAGCAGGAAGACCCGGAAAATCAATTCCGTGCTGGCCGGGGAAGCCAGTGCTTTTTTCAGCCTGCAGTTTCAGGAGCTCTGTGTTTTCGACTGCCGCACCATCGCCATTCCCAACCGGGAAATGCTGCTGGATTATTTCTGCTGGCGTCAGGAAGATGCCCACCGCAATTCCCTTTCCGCCTACTGTTACTGGACCTTACGGAATAACGGTTTTACCGCAAAACAGGCCACCGGAAAGATTGAAAAATGGAGCCAGGCCGAAAAAAACGAATTGTTGTTTCAGTACGGCATCAATTACAATACGCTTCCGACCTGGCAGAAACGCGGCGTCGGCATTTATAATAAAGAAGTCATGAAGCCGGGTTTTAATCCGGTGACGAGGGAAACTGTGGTTGGTATGAGGAAAGAGCTCTTTGTGGAGAAGGAATTGGGGATGCGTGAGGAATATAGGGAGTTTTTGAGAGGGATTTTTAATAATGAGTAAAAGTTGTGGAAAGCCGTAATTGTTTGTAACAAATTGAAAATATTTTTGTTGATTGAAAAATTAAACTTAAATATTAATATCTTTATAAAAAACTAAAAACTATGAAAATAGAATCTATTCATATAAATAATTTCAGATTATTAAAAGACTTCAAAATAGATTTAGAAAATTCTCTTTCCTTAGTTTTAGGGAAAAATAATACTGGAAAAACTTCATTTTTAACCTGCTTAGACAAATTCATTAACAATTCTGATAAGAAAAAAATAGTTGCCGAAGATTTCAATATTGACTACAAAAAGGAAATTGAAAGAATAATCTCTGAGGCAGACGAACTTACAGAAGAAGAATTCAATAAAAACATTTACGGAATCAAATTAAGACTTGTTATTGATTATGGAGAAGATGATAATACGTGCAATATCTCTGATTTAATGATGGATTTAGATCCTGATCACAATAAACTTATATTAGGTTACGAATATTTTTTGCATTATAATCAATACAAAGAGATTAGAAAAGAATATGAAATCTTCAAATTTAGTGAAGATAAAAAAGTTAAAGATTGTGAAGAAAAGGAAAAAGATAAATTAGAAGCAGACAGAAAAAAATATAATCCTAGAAAATTTGATTATTTCTTTAGAGCTTGTTTAAAAAGAAATTTAGAAATAATTTGTAAAATAAGTCGGTCAGTCGGAACTTTGTATTTCACCACAAAATCAGAGTTCATGACAAAGAAATATCTTCGCCTGACTGACCGGCAGTGGC
>NZ_CAJYMO010000109.1 GCF_913776365.1 uncultured Chryseobacterium sp.
ATTAAGCACATTGGGTAAGAACACTTTTCTTATTTCCTGGCTCGCCGGCACCATTCTTTTACTGATGTTTGAAGTCACCGGGTCATGGCTCTTTGTATTCCTCGGATTCTGTTATATCATTATTGCATGTATTATCAATATGATTGTGTTCCTGGCAGAACTCTTTGCTTTTATTACCTGTGCGGACAACAGGAAATCCCATGGGAATTCAGCATTGCTTGTGCTCCTCAATATCCCGGTCGCTCTTATTTACTTCTTTATTTTCATAAAACTATAGATTAAAAACATGAAAACACATCATTATATATTGCTTACTACGGCCTTGTTCATTCTTTTATTTTACAACCAGAGCCCGGGGCTGAACCTCGGAATCCTTTCCGTTGTCTATGCTGTTCTGACATTTTTCAGAACACCTTTGCGGAACCGGAGCAGGACTTTCATGCTGCTTATGGTTACCACGGTCTTGTCGGGAACGGCATTTGCCTGGTATGGTGATTTTCCTTCTTTCCTGGCCGTGGTAAGTTCGCTGCTGCTGCTGGGATACCGTTCCCGGAACAGGCGCATGAAGATCCTGCTGCTGATTCCGGTAGTCATTGTAAATTTCTTCACTTCATTCTGCCGGGTCTTCAGTTTCGATGAATGGCTGCCGAAAAGGAATATGTCCGGATTATGGCAGAAAATCCTGGCATTCATCTTCATTCCTCTTGTACTGGTATCTGTCTTTTTCGGAATCTACGCAGCAGGAAGCGATCGTTTTGCCAGTCTTTTCACAGACTGGGAACTGGATATCGATATATGGCAACTCTTTGTTATTACCATGCTTGGGTTTTTCATTGCATTCAACTACTGGAATTACACCGTTGAAAGGCTGATCTACAAGAACAACCGTATGTTGGAAAACAATTTCAGGGAGCATGAGGCAATACCAAAGCCTACTTATTCTTTCCTGGATCTGGATTCCGAACGAATCAGCGGAGCCGTATCTCTGTTTGCGCTCAATATCTTATTGGTATTTTTTATCATTGCCTACAATTACGAACAGTTCTATGAACAGGTAAAAACCCCGGTACAGCTTTCTGAGGAAACCCACGAACAGGTAAATGCCGTCATCGTTTCTATTATAATGTCGATTTTCGTGATAATGTTCTATTTTAAATCCGGTTTTAATTTCGATCCTAAAGCCCGCTTTATGAAAGTATTGGCGAAAACCTGGATTGTCCTGAATGCTGTTCTTGTCATCTCCGCTATGCTTAAAAACTCAGAGTATATCATCCATCACGGATTCACTTATAAGAGGCTCGGCGTATACGCTTTCCTGACTCTTTCCCTGATCGGGCTGGTGATGACTTTCATTAAGATACATTTCAGGAAAAAGAATGCCTTTCTTTTCAATACAATAGCCTGGTATCTGTACGGAACAATCCTGATCTGCAGCTACATCAACTGGGGCGGAATCATCACCGCAGAAAATAGCAAACGAAGAGACTTTGCTTTGAATTACCACCTGACGCAGATTAATTTCAGCGAAAATCAACTGCTTGAATATGCCGCAGGAAAACAGGACACCAAGCTGAGAGAAGAGATCATCAGGAAAATTCAGGCGCGGCCTCAGGAAAATTTCTTTTCCTGGATATTGTATTATAAAAACATCCGGTAAGATGGTAATGACCCACAAAAAAAATTATGAATATGATTAAAACATTAAAAGACAATGACCGTTTTGAAGTGACCGTACTGCTTGTACTGATGACGCTGTTCTGTTTCAGCCTCTCCATTTTCAGGTATTACATCAGTGAAACAAAAGTTTTCCTTTTCCTCAACTGGAACCTCTTTCTTGCGTGGATTCCTTTCCTCATCAGCAGTTTCCTGAGAACGGGACACCGCAGAAGCCGGTTTCTGCTTCCCCTGGCTATTGTCATCTGGATTCTGTTTTTCCCGAATTCACCTTATATTCTTACAGACCTCTTCCATCTCAGAACCAGGAGTTCGGTTCCGGTATGGTATGACCTGGTGGTGATCCTGTCTTATGCCTGGACCGGACTGTTCTGCGGATTCATAAGCCTGCTGGATCTCGAGAAACTGCTGCTCCGGTATTTCAGGAAGCCGGCAGTCACGGGCATTGCCATCGCTTTTTTGTTTCTGTCCAGCTTTGGAGTCTATCTTGGAAGATTTTTAAGATGGAACAGCTGGGATGTCATCAGCAATCCTTTCGGCCTGTTCAATGACATTGTCCTGAGAATTATGAACCCTTCCGAATATACAAAAACCTGGGGTGTGACCTTCCTTATGGGCATCATGCTGAATTTTATGTATTTTATGATTAAATATGTCAGGGGCAGCGGCACACGGGAAATCATCCGTCATCCGTAGGTCTGTTTTATGACTGTATAATCGCTGATGGAACGGTTTTGGCTGCATGATAAAGTTTAAAAAAACCAACGGTTCTGCTCTGAACTTCATTCTGATGTTCCGGAATAAGGAACCGGATACTAATTATTAAAAATTCAATTATGAAAAAGGTATTGTTTCTCCTTCCGTTAGCGCTTTTATCCTGTAAGAAAGATCCTGAAGTTACGGTAAATCAGAAGAAAGACTCAACTGTTGTTTCAGAAAACCCGGGTCCTGTGGAAAAATCGGATTCGGCAGCCGTACGGATGAAGGATTCCATCATCAACAATGCGCCCAAAACGAAAGAAGTCCTGCGTACAGGAGTAATGCGGGAAGTAAAAGAAGGACAGATTACAAGAACCATCGATGCTGCCCAGCTGCCGGTACGCCTGGGTGAGGAATTCACAACCGACGGCCAGGAATTTATCCTGAAAATCACGGGCTTCAGCAAATCCGATATCAAGGCTGCTATTTCAACGAAGGAAAAGGACTTTAACATCCGCTTCAACCAGATCCGGCTTCCCAACGGTGACTATGACGGGCCTTTCGGCAGGGAAATCACCTATAATGTAAAAGGGGAAGGAGAAGTCTGGCTGATCATCGGCAAAAGTAATATGGCTTCGGGAAAAACCAAAGGAAGCTTTACCGTTGCAGTGGAATAACGGCCGTATTTTGGTATAATTTCTGCAAAGAAAATTTAAAATCTCTCATTATGAAAAACATATTTTTAACGGCGGCAATAGCTTCGGTGGCATTGGTAAGCTGCGGTACCGTACAGTCGCTGGTTCAGAATACATTTCCGTATACAGCAAATGTTCTGGTATCTACCGGCGTTCCGGCAGGTAAAGAAGTGTCTTCATCTTCAACGGCTTCTAACGTACAGACCTGGTTTGGTGGGAATAATAATGCCAATATAAAAGATGTCAGGATTTCGGAAGCTAAGGTTTCGGTAGTTTCCCCTTCCGGAGGAAGCCTCAATGCATTCAAATCTATTAAGGTGTATATTTCTTCCAGCGGAACCGGAGAGCGGCTGGTGGCTTCAAGATCAAATATCTCGAGTGATGCTTCCAGCATTAACCTGGATGTTGAGAATTCAGGATTTCTTGATGAAGTGGTAAAAAGTACCGGACTTACCGTTAGAACAGTGTATGAGCTGAAAAACCAGACCAGCTCGGATATGAACCTAAGAATAGCTCTTAATTTCAGCAGTATTCCTGCAAATTAATTTTTTATAAAGTTTATTTATTATTTAGAAGGTGTCTTTCCCTGTTGGAAAGGCACTTTTTTTTAGACCGGAAAGGTTTTGTGACGGTTATTGTATTAAAAATCAGACTTTCTGTAGAATTTAATCTACAGGTTTCGTAAACAGGATTATTTGTATTTGCAATAATTTTGTAAATACATTAAACTCACAAACCTTATGAAAAAGAAACTGTATCTCTTTACGTTGCTCGCCATATCCGGGCAGGCAGTGTTAGCCCAGAATGTCACTATTCCGGATGCAAATCTTAAAGCAAAAATCCTTTCTTCCAGCCCGGCTAATACCGTAGCGAAAAATTCAGCCGGAAACTATTTTGCCGTGGATGCCAACGGGGACGGTGAAATACAGCAGACGGAAGCAGCCCAGGTAAAAAGCCTCGATGTAAACAATTCTGCCGTCGCTTCCATGGACGGGATCACGGATTTCGTAAACCTGGAATCCCTGGATTGCAGCTATAATGCTATCGATAAGCTGTATCTGCTGAATATGTCTTCCATCAAATGGATCAATGCATCACATAATACATTGAACAACGGTGGAATCAATGTAGGCCCGAATATTGAGTACCTTGATCTCAATCATGTAAATTTCAGTCAGATCGCATTGAATCTGAGCAATAAAAACATGCTGTCCTACCTCAACCTTCAGAACAGCGATATCTATGAACTGGACTGCAGCAACAGCAAGCTGACCACCCTCATCCTGAACGGCTGCAGCAACCTTCATATATTGGACTGCAGCAACAACCTGCTCACTTCCCTCGATCTCAGCGGGCTGAATATTACCGGTGAAGCCTATTATCTTGGGTCAGGACCCAATACGCTGACGCATTATAAAGGTGGGGTAGACTGCAGCCATAACAACCTTACCAATTTAAATATTGCCAACCTTACCACCAATTTCCTGAACTGCAGTTACAATAACCTGACCTCCCTGAATGCCGGAACCCTGACGCTGGTGAAAATGCCTAATGTCCCTGTATCGGCGATTCCGGAACCAAGCCTGTATTTCGATTGCAGCCACAATCAGCTGAATTCACTGGCCGTAAACGGTTCTTTCGTGATACAGTATTTCGACTGTAGCTATAATAATCTTACAATGCTGAATGTGCCCAATATTGTAACGCAGTTTTTCAACTGTAACAACAATAACCTGAATTCTCTTAATATCAGCGATTCCTCGGAAATCAACATCCTCAACATGAGCTATAATTCCATGACGTCTTTTGTAAGTCCTGTCCTGCCTGAGGTGAGTAATCCGAATGCCATCATGGATTACTTTAATAGTAACCACTCCCTGAACTGCAGCCATAACCAACTCACTTTTCTGAACCTGAATAATACCCAGATTCCATCCGTTAATGCTTCCGATAACAACATCCACACCCTATTCGTGAAAAACGGAATATATAATGAATTTACGGATCTTCAGAATAATCCGGACATTCAGTCGGTGTGTGCAGATGACAGTGCAATTAATCCTGGAGATCCTTCTTATACGGAAGTAAACTACTTCCAGGATATGCTTCCCCTGGCCAATGTAGGATCAAACTGCAGCAACGCGGTTCTCTCTGTGAGTGAAAAGACTGCCGATCGTGAAAAAGTCACAGTCTATCCGAATCCTGCGAAAGACAGAGTGCAGATCAATGCCGGTTCGGAAATCTCATCGGTAAGCATGTTTGATATGCAGGGAAGATTGGTAAAAAGGCATTCCGGAACAGGTTCTGCATCAGAGGAGATTATGCTTGATGATGTACCGGCAGGAAACTATATTTTTAAGGTCATCACACAAAAAGGCAGCTTCACCCGGAAAGTCATTAAGAAATAACCATGGAAGCAAATATAATATACTGAAGCTTTAAAACACTCAATTTTTCGTCAACCCCAAATCCACAAATGAAAACAGGCTGTCCCGGAGGACAGCCTGTTTGTATAATCAGAGAAATTCTGCTGGTTTCTTATTTAAAATCGACCAGTTCCACATCAAAAACAAGTGTCGATCCAGGAGGGATTACATTTCCGGCTCCGTTGTCTCCGTAAGCAAGTTCAGAAGGGATGTAGAACCTGTATTTGGCTCCTTTGCTCATCAGCTGGATTCCTTCCGTCCATCCTTTGATAACACCCGAAAGGTTAAGCTCGATCGGTTTTCCGCCGTTTTTATCCGTAGAATCGAAAACGGTTCCGTCCATCAGTTTTCCGGTATACGTTACGGTAGCGGTGCTGGCAGCAGTAGGTTTGGCTTTGCCGTCACCTTCTTTCAGCACTTCATATTGAAGGCCGCTGGCAGTGGTTTTTATATTTTTGTTCAGTTTATTCTTAGCAAGGAAATCAGCGCCTTTCTTTTTGTTTTCTTCTGCTTTCACTTTCTCCTCAGCCATTCTCTTTTCATTTTGTTTCTGCATAAAACCTTGTAGGAATGTTCCCATTTCTTCTTTCGGGAAAAGTGCCGGCTTATCGGAAAATTCATCTTTCATGGCCTGCGCCATCAGATCTGCATCCACTTTAAAGCCTTGTCTCTTCATGTTCTGGGCAATATCAAGACCGATGTAATAGGATGCCTTCTGGTCATCCGTATAGCTTTTCTGGGCGAAAGATAGATTGAATCCTGTCAGCAGGACCAAAGTAACTAATGTTTTTTTCATTTTTGATGTAAATTATAATCTGCGCAAAGGTAATGTTTTATGCGATAATTTCAATGTTCAGAAAGACTGCAGGTCATTAATGTTATCTATACCCGAAGCGGAAATCAGAAGAGCGGGTTAAGAAGAAACCGTAAATGTATTCCGGGACTACTGTTTATTGAGATTCCTGAGATCAGATCCATATATTGAAATCCTGATTTGACCATCCTGCTTCTTTGCTTTATTTTTAGCTTTTGGTAACGGAATCCATCACGATGGTGACCGGGCCGTCATTGACCAGGGAAACTTTCATATCAGCCCCGAAAATTCCGCTTTCCGTTTTCAGTCCGGATTTTGCGATCTCCTCTTTGAAATACTCAAAAAGCGGGATAGCCTTTTCCGGTCTGGCCGCTTTGATAAAAGACGGGCGGTTTCCTTTCTTATAATCGGCAATCAGGGTAAATTGGCTGATGCATAAAACTTCTCCTCCGATATCCTTCACCGAAAGATTAAGTTTTCCGTCTTCATCCCCGAAAATACGGAGATTCAGAATTTTCTGTACCAGCCAGTCGGCATCGGCCTTTTCATCATTTTCGTCAATTCCTATCAACAGCATAAGGCCGGCTCCTATCTGGCCTACCATTTTCCCGTCTACCTTCACATTGGATTCAGAGACTCTCTGTATTACGGTTTTCATTTCCTTAAAAATAAATATTTAGGATTTTTCCTGCAGGATCATAATTGTAAAGGTAAGTCTTAGGCGGAACATTGGCTACCGCCGTGGGCTGGCCGGTAAGCAGGATCCACTGGGCATTGTCTTTCGGGCAGACCACGCGGATATTATCCTGTACCTCCAGCGTTGTATTGGTATCGGGGCAGGTATGGGGTGCATTCCGGTCATAGGCCTTGAAAGTCGTGTCGGACGCCCTTACCACAATCAGGCCCCGGGTACCGGACTGCTGTTCGTTGATGTATACCCAGCCGCCTACCTGGTTCAATGCATAGTAGGCAGGAAGGTTCAGGTTTAGGGAAACGTTAATCGGATTGCTGGGGAAGCAGCTTACGGTGTCTTCGCGCGTCCCGCATGAGTTAATAGATAGATTGCTGAAAATCAATAGGATAATTATAGTGAAGATGGAGAAAATTTTTTTCATTTCAATTTAAATTTTTATATATTTGTAAAAATTAAACGATTACATATCGAAAACATTGTCCGGCAAATGTCGGATTATTTTTTTATACTAAAACTAAATTTTGAAAATTATGGCAAGCTATGTTACAAAGGCGGGACTCGATAAAATGAAAGCTGAGCTGGAACAGCTGGAGACAATAGAACGACCAAAGATTACCCAGCAGATTGCTGAAGCCAGAGATAAAGGGGATTTGTCTGAAAATGCAGAATATGATGCAGCGAAAGAAGCCCAGGGAATGCTTGAAATGAGAATTTCCAAACTGAAAGATGTAATTTCCACTTCAAAGATTATAGATGAAAGTCAGCTGGATACTTCCAAGGTTTCTATTCTTACTACGGTAAGGCTGAGAAACAACGCCACCAAGCAGGAGCAGGTCTTCAAGCTGGTTCCTGACAATGAAAGCGATCTGAAAACCGGGAAAATATCCGTGAATACACCGATTGCCAAAGGACTGCTGGGAAAAGCGGTAGGTGAGACGGCCGATATCATATTGCCTAACGGAAACAAGCTTTCTTTTGAAGTGCTTGATATTACATTATAAAAATACCGATGTGCCTGCGGCTGAATTATTGCTTATCATGAATCCTAAATTCCGATAGAATGAGTACCATATTTACAAAGATCATCAACGGTGATATTCCTTCTTACAAAATCGCAGAAGACGAAAACTACATTGCGTTTTTGGATGCCATGCCCCTGGTGAAAGGCCATACATTGGTAGTTCCTAAAAAAGAAATCGACCTGATTTTTGATCTTGAAAGCGAAGAATACAAGAATCTTTGGGGATTTGCGCAGGAAGTGGCGAAGAAAGTAAAGAACGCAATACCGTGTACAAGGGTAGGAGTGGCCGTCGTAGGACTGGAGGTGCCTCATGCCCATATTCACCTGATCCCCCTGAAGCAGGTGGAAGATATGAATTTCAGAAATGAAAGACTGAAGTTAACGGATGAAGAATACAGAGAAATTCAGAAATCCATCATCAATTCATAAAAAACCGAGACTCGTAAAATAGGCTTTTACGGGTTTCTTACTCTATTGCCTTATATATTAAGATATCATAAAGAAAATGAATTCAAACCAGTGTTCTTTCTGCGGAAGAAAGAGAAATGAAGTACAGATGCTGATTTCCGGCCAGAACGGTTTCATTTGTGAAAACTGTATCGAGCAGGCTCATGCCATTGTAAAGGACAGCGGCTCAAAATCCGGATATTCGCCGGCGGAGAATATAGAAGAACTGAAAAAGCCAAAGGAAATCAAAGAATTTCTGGATCAGTATGTCATTGGACAGGACCAGGCCAAAAAGCAGCTTTCGATTGCTGTGTACAACCACTACAAAAGATTGCTTCATGCCCGGGATGAAAACAGGGAAGTGGAGCTGGAAAAATCAAATATCATCATGATCGGGGAAACCGGTACGGGGAAAACCCTGCTGGCAAAAACCATTGCACGGGAACTGAATGTTCCGTTCTGCATTGTGGATGCTACCATCCTTACCGAAGCAGGATATGTAGGAGAAGATGTGGAAAGCATTCTTTCCAGGCTTCTTATGGTTGCCGATTACGATGTGGAAAAAGCGGAAAGAGGCATTGTGTTTATCGATGAGATCGATAAAATTG
>NZ_CAJYMO010000110.1 GCF_913776365.1 uncultured Chryseobacterium sp.
CGTTTCTACAAGGTCACCACCATCATCTTTTGCACTGAAAGGAATAACCTGGCCGTTACTTCCGTTCATCCAGTGAGGCCATGCTCCATGGAAACGGTTGGCATTTTGCAGAAAGTTGAGTGCTGTCGTCAGCCGTGATACGGCGTCCGCTTTTGTTACATATCCGTTTTTAATTCCGACGAGAATAGTCATCAGGCCAAAACCTGATCCGCCCGCTGAAACAACCTGTGCATCCTGCCCGGGGTTATCGGTATGATATCTTTCTCTTGCCAGTTTAGAATTTGTTTCCGCATACTCCCAGAAATATTTCAGGGCATCTTTCTGTACCAGTTCGATGAGCTGGGGATCGGTGTAATTATTGACAGGAGTTTGTGTATTTCCGGTATTTCCACCCAGAGGTGTTCCAGATCCTGATGCCGGATCATCCGATGAGCATGAATTAAATAATAAACCGATTAATGATAATGTTATTAAAACGTTTCTCATATTAAAAAAATAATAAAAGGAAGATTTCTCTTCCTTTTATCGTTATAGGTTATTTTTTATTAACGTAAAGATCATTAATTTCAGACGGTGTAAGTGCATTTACATACATTCTAAACTGGTCTAAACTTCCCGACCATGATTTCATCCAACTTTCGCTTGGATTTCCTGATCCTCCGATTCTAAAGCCGTTGATTTTTGAAACATTAAATTTGACAGCTCCATGCCCGGCCCAGGTTTTAGTAGATTTTGCCACACCATCTATATATAGTGTCATTCCAGAAGTAGCAGCGTCATAAACAAATGCAAGGTGATGCCACTGGTTATCATAAATACCTGTTAAACTTGAATCTGATGGCCATTCAAACCATTTGTCACCAGGCTGCTCATCAACAAAAAATTTAATGGTAGGAGATGCAGCAGACCCTTCAAAAAGAGCAAACATACTTGCATTTGCCCAATTATCACTTGTCATACTAAATGCGAATTCAGTATTGCTAGAGTCTCCATTTTTTTCCCAAAAAGCAACCGTAAAGCTGCCCGCTTTAGCAGCAAAATCATTTGAATTCAGATACTTTAAAAAAACCTGTGACCCTCCGCCTTTAAAAGCTTTACCGGAAATACCATCTACTTGAGTAATGGTATTATCCGGAACAAAAGACGGGTAGCCGGATAGCTCTTCAGCGAACCTGTACTTTAAGTCTCCCGTAGTTTTATCAAAAGGAACAAAAAACCTCAGATTTCCGGCTGGCAAATTAGCCTGATCTGAAGGGTAACTCTCCAATTCTGGTCTTTCCAGGTCCTGGCAGCTTGTTAAAGCCAAAGAAAGACATGATAAACTTAATATTGTTAAAATATTTTTCATGGGTAAAAATAATTAATAGTTAGGATTTTGCACTAATACACCTTGTGCTTTGTCAATAGCTTCCTGAGGAATAGGGAAATATTTATTTCTGTCCTGATACCCTAGTGAACCTAATACTGTGACTGCATCTCCCCAACGAACAAGATCATAGAATCTCTCACCTTCCATGGCAAATTCTACCCTTCTTTCCTGTTTGATGGCATCTCTTAACTGAGTTTGTGTTACCGCTACAGTATTTGCTAATCCTGCTCTTGTTCTAATTAAATTCAAATAGGTGATTGCTTTAGCTGTATTACCTGTTTCATTGGCTGCTTCGGCTGCTATAAGAATGACATCAGCATATCTCATTAACTTGATATTGGTCCAATGATTTTTATTCTCACCTTCCTGTGCTCTCCTTGTAGGATTAGTATATGCTTTTTTGTTCCAATATGGCTGTATTGATGAAAGCGTACTAGGTACACCTTCCGGTCCACCGGAAGCTAATATGGTAGCTGCTTTACGTACATCTCCAGATTCATATGCATTGACAAGATTCATGGTTGGTACATTAAAACCCCATCCCAGATCCCAACTTCCAGATCCTCTTACCCCTTGGGATTCCCAATAATTATTAGAATAGTTTACCTTGTTTATTCTCGCAAACTGTACTTCCCAGATCGATTCGGATTTGTTATCTCCCTGATCTGTAAATAAATCAGCATACGATGGAAACAAAGAATAGGTACCTGAATTGATGACCATTTCAGCAGATGATAGAGCCTCACCCCAACTTTTCTGGTAAAGAGCCAATTTTGCAAGATATGAATAGGCCATACCATTGGTAGCCCTACCTCTCTGGCTCTGCCAATCTGCAGGCAAGACAGTCGCAGCAAATTGCAAATCACTTTTTATTTGAGCATCTACTTCAGATATACTTGATTTTGCTTTAATTTCATCCTGTACGTTTGATATTTTTTTAGTAATCAGAGGAATCTCTCCGTAATCTCTTCTAAGGTCAAAATAAGCAAATGCTCTTATTGCTTTAGCTTCCCCCAAGTTGGTTAATGTTGCAGCATCAGGATTTTGTATTGCTTCAATATCTGCAATAACACCATTGCAGGCAAAAATCAATTTATAATGCCCATTCCAGTTGACAACGGCTGTTCCTTCTGTTTTGGAGTACTGAAAATTATCCATGATATTACCCATAGCAGATGCATCTGCAGGAATACTGCCTTTCATAGCATCATCAGAACGGATACTCTGGAACCAGTGTCTCGTCCAATCTGTTACACCACCTTCTGTTCTGAGCTGACTATATAATCCGAAAATTTTAGCCTCAGCTCCTCCTATTCCTGCTTCTCCCGCAGTAGCTATTCCCAGTGGTTTTCGATCCAAAAATTCATCACTGCAAGAGTTTATGGATAAAAAACTTGCTGCTGTAAAAAGGGAATATTTAATGATTGTATTTATTTTCATAATTTAAATGTTAAAAAGTTACATTTACACCCATTGTTGTAATGATAGGTAAAGGATACCCTCCGTTATCTACACCAAACTGTGTAGGCGAACCACCGGCTTCAGGGGTAAAGCCTGAATTGTTTCTCCAAGTAACCAGGTTCTGAGCATTTAGATAAAGTTTCAGACTGCTCAATCCGATTGATTTAGCTACGTTTGAATTAAAATTATAAGCAAACTGAATGTTTCTTAATCTTACATAACTTCCATCTTCGATCATATAATTTGAGACATTATTGGTGTTATAATTATTTCCGTCATTAATAATAGGTTCCCAATTGGATGTCCCAGGACCATTCCAGGCCTGTAACCTGTCTCTTCTGTAATTAAACTGAGCATATGTGCTTCCATTACCCCAATTTCTTAAAATTTCATTACCGTAAACTCCCTGCACATCTATACCCAAAGACCAGTTTTTATAATTTAAATTTAGATTGAGTGCATATGTAAAATCAGGAGTAGGATTTCCAATTATAGTTCGATCCTTATCGTCGATTTTACCATCACCATTTAGATCTTTAAACTTTAAATCTCCAGGACCATATGTTCCTAAAGTACTTGTCGGAGACAATAAAACATCGGCATTAGTCTGATAGATACCGTCAACAACATATCCGTAAAAATAGCCAATAGGATAACCTGCTTCAGTTACAGAGTTACCATCAAAAATTCTATATCCTGGTTCAAATACAGACAATACTTTATTGTTATAAGTCGTAATATTTCCTCCTATTGAATATCCGAAGTCTTCGCCAATTTTATCTCTCCAAGATATTGAGCCCTCAATTCCTTTATTTTCTATTTCTCCGGAATTTCTAAAATAATTCTGAACACCCGTTACATAATTAAGGAGATCTTTTGTCCTTTTATTATAATACACACCTTCAACACTTAATCTGTTGTTAAATGCCGAAGCCTCGAAACCTGCTTCATAACTGGTGATGACCTCCCACTTCAGATCCGGAGAATTTTGCCATGCCAAGATATATCCCGGATAAAGATCTTTCTGATATGCAACATCTGCAAATACAGCATTTGCTCCACTTACATATCCTGGATAGTTTGGATATCTATACGGAGAGAATCTATTTCCAAGTTGTCCGTAAGATCCTTTTAATTTCAGTGAACTGAAAAAACTACCGTTCATAAAATCTTCCTTACCCATGTCCCATGCTGCGCCTAATGCCCAGAAATTCTGATATTGATTTGGATTATCTACGGCGAAAGTAGCAGAACCGTCGCGTCTGAAAGACGCGTTAAAGATATATTTTCCTTTGTAATTATATAAGACTCTGGCTAAATAAGATATACTGGCCCCATCATCGTATTCAGATGAATTTGCAGTTCTTGAAGCAGGATCTCCGAAAGGGTACGTATCCAAATACCAAAACCTTTTATTCCAAGGAATGGTATTCTGCTCACCGGCCTTTTGTGTAACATTACCGCTCATTTGCTCGAATTTTTCATCATAGATGGTATAACCTGCAGTAGCTGTAATGTTATGGCCTCCCAGATTCTTATTCCATGTTAATAGATATTCCTGCTGTGTAATAATATTATCCGTAGAATTTTGGTAAACTGAAGTTAATTGCCTTCCTCCATAAGCATTTGTCGTTGCACCCGTTTCCCCTACATATAATTTGGTAACAGGGTTATATCCGCGGGATCGGGTCAAACCTAAGTCAACCATATAATTGGTACGGAAAGTAAAGTCATTCCAAAATTTAAGTTCTGCAAATGCATTGGCAAGTATCCGGTAGGTTTTGGAAAGTTGTGTACCGGCAAGATAATCTGTGTATAATGAAGGATTTCCTACTTGAGCGTCTCCTAAACCAATAGGTAACTGATTATATAAACCTGCATTATTATTAAATGGCTCAACAATTGGAACTGCTATTAAGGACGAAGCATAACTTTGAAGCCTCGGGTTGTTGGTATAAGAACCATTAACAGAGAAGCCAACTTTGAAATTTTTACTGAAACTGAACTCATTGTTGAAATTAACATTAAATCGCTTTAGAAGTTCATTATTAATGATACCCTGCTCCTCAAGATGACCTATTCCAAAATAAGTTTTACTCTTTTCGGTTGAACTTGAAAAACTAAGATCATTTTTAACAATCGTTGCCCCATTATTGGTAATAGCATCAATCCAGTCGGTATCTGCATTGAAAACATTATAATAACTGTAAGGCGCAAGCCCTTGATTTGCCCTGTTTCTGTCGTATAAACTTCTAAATTCAGCGGCATTCGTAAGTTCAGGTTTTCCGGTTAAAAATTTTGTACCCAGAGACGAACTGAAATTAATGGTCGGTTTACCAGATTTTGCTCTTTTTGTAGTGACAATAATAACACCATTAGCACCTCTGACACCAAAGATTGCAAGGGAGGAAGCGTCTTTTAAAACCTCAATAGATTCAATATCATTTGAGTTCACGAAATCCATATTATCAGACCAGATTCCATCAACTACATATAGCGGCCTTGAATTGTACCTACTGACAGTTCCTCTGATTCTTATATCAGGCGTTGAGCCGGGCTGTCCGGAATTTACAACCGCCAGACCAGCAACTTTTCCCTGCAATGAAGCTGCAGCATTGGCATTCGGCTTATCAGCCACATCAGAACCACTCACCTTAGCTATTGATCCTGTTAAATCTCTCTTCTTAGCAGTACCATACCCAATCATTACCACTTCCTCAATTTTCTGTTCTTTCTGAACAGTATCTCTCGGAGTAGTCTGCGCATTGGCGTTCATTCCGAAATAGAGAACAGCAATGAGACATGAATACTTTAAATTACTTTGTTTCATATAGTTTAATTTTATCGTACAATCAATCATAACCAGAAAAAATTTCCCTGCAGTCTTTCTATTGAGACACAACGTATTCTCATAAAAAGACATTGGCCAAAATTATAAAAATATCTTTAATATTGTTAATTTCACTTAAATTTTTTACACTTTTGTTAAGGAAATTACGTGATAAAGGAGTTTATGCAGTTTTCTTATTTTTAGTGAATTATCAACAATAACTCTACAAATACATCACAAAATAAATCATAACCTTTCTATGATATCAAATAATAAACAATCCGGGCTTTTCCTGTGACTTATCATAAAGCAGAAAAATAATTTTGATAAAATGCCTGGATGCCCTGATACCACACCATATTAATAAAAGTTTAAAATTTGTTAAAACATTTTTTGTGATTATTTTTGGTTCATTATTTGAGGATAATCTTCTTTTAATAGAATAACAATGAAAAAATATATTATCGCCGCTGCTCTGATGATCGGAACAGGGACTGTTATCAATACGAGCGTTCAGTCCTGCACTACCCTTGCTACATCAGACCTTGGCTTATCTATTATTAAAAGGCTCCTGCTGAACGGAATCGAGAAAGGGATGGGCATCTACAGCAGCAAAGAGGCCTTCCTGCAGAACAATATGGTGGATAAAGCACTGCCCCGGCAACTCAGAGACATCAATTCCCTACTCGAAAATATAGCGCCTTCGCTGGTGGCTAAAGAGAGGGAATATATTGCTGAAGCTGCCGCCTTCACGGTAAATACCTCAAGGCCTATTCTGGTCAATGCGGTCAACAGCCTTACCGCCCAGGATGTCAGCAGGATCATCCAGGGAGAAAAAGGAACCGCTACCCTGATTCTTAAAGAGAAAACCCAACAGCAGCTGGTGGCGGCCATCACCCCAAAAGTGAACGAACAGCTGAACCGCTACGGCATTGTGAAAAGCATCAATACCGCATTGTCCGGCAGCAACCTGATCGGCAGTCTGCTGGGAGGCAACAAGACACAGGTGAATGCGGGGAGCCTGGGCCAGCTGGCGTCAGAACAGCTGGTCAACGGAATTTTCAATATTGTGGAAGATTATGAAATCCAGAACTCCAAGTCATTACTGGGGCCACTTGGAAAATAAGAAATTCTTCAGTATATTTATCAATTATTTTAAAATTTGCAGATGGACATATTACAGGGAAACCAGCACGCGAGCCCCGAGGACTTTTACAACTCCTTGAAAGAAAAACTGGAAGGTCATCATGATTTTCCGGAAGATTATTTGTTTAAATTCATTATTCCTACCGATCAGGCAAAACTGACCGAGATTTACAGGGTATTCGACGGGATCAAGTTTACCCTTGGAAACAGGGAAAGCAAAAACGGAAAATATACGGCCTGCAACATCAACGCATTCGTTCTCGATGCCGATCAGGTGGTTCATATCTATAAAGAAGTGGCCAAAGTGGAAGGGGTCATTTTACTTTAGAAAAATAAAAGTCAGCTATTGCTGACTTTTTTATTTGTATTGGTATTTGTTACCGGGCGGTTTTTCCGGGCATCATTAAACGGGCCTTCGCTATCTGTCTCCGCTCAATTTATTATTTGTCGATAAAATATTTTGCGTTTTCTACGGGACGCCCCAGCATGGCTACCGGGCCTTTGATCAGGATCGGGCGCTGGATCAGGGAAGGATGTTCAGCCAGCACCTGGATCCATTCCTCTTCCGACAGATCTTTACCTGCGAAATTCTCCATATACAACCGGTCTGTTTTCCTGATGATATGAGAGACACTCTGGTTGAGCTTTTTCAGCACTGTTTTGATTTCCGTTACGCTTAACGGGTGCTCCACGATGTTGATCATTTCAAAAGGAACCCCGTTTTCATCCAGATATTCCAGTACCGCATTGGATTTCGAACAGTTTCCGTTGTGTAAAACCTTGACTATCATTTTTTATATTTTGTGTTGGTGTATACCGGTAAATTTAACAATAAAACCGGTTTCCGGCAAATTGCACCGTAATCATTTCCTGATGACCCGAAACCGTACTTCTTCTTTATGTTTTACGATACTGGTCAGTCAAAAATCAATCTGTCAATTAAAACAATCCGTACAGTTCCGCCTCTATTTTTTC
>NZ_CAJYMO010000111.1 GCF_913776365.1 uncultured Chryseobacterium sp.
GGTGATCACCACATGGAACAAATGCAGTACCGACTCATCGGCATTTTTCAGGGATTCTTTTTTGTGGGCTTCCGCTTCCTGGTAATTCATAGCATATTTTTTTGTAGCTGTTATAATGAATATATTATGCCATCTGCCGGGACTTTCGGGAAAACCCCGGTATTTGTGGTACTTTGCAGCAGAACCTGTGCTGCTGATGGCTTGATTTTAGATAATGGTTTATCATCCATGTAAAAAATAAAGGAGATGGAAAAATTTAAAAATATCCTACTGAAAATCCTCAAATGGCTGGGGATTTCTGTCGTTTCCATACTGTTTCTGATGTTTATCCTGCCTATTCTCTTTCCGGGAACCATCTCGCAGCAGGTGAAAATTTTTGCCAACAAACATCTGGCAGGAAAGCTGGATTACCGGAAGACCCACCTGACGTTTTTCAGGCATTTCCCTTCGCTCACGGTGTCGGTAGACGATCTGATCCTGAAAGGGTCAAAACCTTTTCAGAACGACACCTTGCTTGCGGCAAGGGAATTGTCTGCAGGGATCAATCTCAAAAACCTGATCTTCGACGGTCAGGTGAAAATTGACGAAATTTATGTAACGGATGCCACCGCTAATGTCTTTGTCAATACTAAAGGAGAAGCGAATTATAATGTATATGTCTCCAAGCCTTCGGATAAGCCCAAAGATACCACCGGCACCGGAGCATCTATAAGGCTCGATCTGATCAAGCTCAAGAACTGGAACATCAAATATATCGATCATGCCGCTAGGGTGCTCGTAGATGCCAAAGGTTTGAATTATACGGGAAGAGGCGGCCTGAGTGAAGATATTTTCGATCTTAAGACCGATCTGGATATCAATAAGCTGGATTTCAGCCTCAACAGGATTTATTACGCCAAACAGAAAACCCTTCATGCCGACCTCATTACCCGGATCAATACCAATGCGCTGACCTTCGTACTCAGGAAAAATGAGCTCCGGATCAATGAGCTGCCGTTGAAGTTTACCGGGTTCTTAAGTATTCTCAAAGACGGTTATAATCTCGATATTAAAGCAGCTTCCGAAAAAACCACCATCAGGGATATGATCTCGGTACTGCCGCCGCAATACCTGGACTGGGCAAAAGATACCAGAATAGAAGGCAACAGCGATCTCTTTTTCAGTCTGAAAGGTCAGTTCAGTGAGCCCCGGAATCTAAAGCCCCGGCTTTCAGCCCGCCTGATGGTTACCAAAGGCTTTGTTTCCAACGGAAAAGCGCCGGTTCCGATGAATAACCTGAATATGGACCTGAACGTTGACCTGCCGTCACTGGATACCGAACAGCTGGCCGTGAATCTCAGGAACCTGAGTTTCGATCTGGGCCCGAACAACAGTTTTAAAGCGGTGGTCAGTACCAAAGGCCTCAGTGAAATGCTGGTAAAAGCCAATATAAAAGGCGCAGTGAGTCTTCAGACGCTGGACCAGGCACTCGGCCTCAAGAATATCGACATGAGAGGGCTGCTGGATACGGACATTAAAGCAGACGGTATTTTCAGCCTGGATAAGAAACTGTTTCCGAAAGCCAACGGTTATCTTAACCTGAAAAACGGCTGGCTGAAAACTAAATATTATCCTAATCCGATTCAGAACATCAACATGGCGGCCAACATCGTCAATACCGATGGCACCTTCAGAAGCCTGGGCATCAGACTCAATCCTTTCAAGTTTGATTTTGAAGGCAATCCCGTGTTCATCAACGCCGACCTGCAAAATTTTGAGGATGTCCTGTACAAAGTCCGGGCAAAGGGAGTCCTGAATGTAGGAAGGATCTATAAAGTATTTGCCAAAAAAGGCTTTGATGTCAGCGGTCTCATTATGG
Source organism: uncultured Chryseobacterium sp. (assembly GCF_913776365.1). Classification (GTDB taxonomy): domain Bacteria; phylum Bacteroidota; class Bacteroidia; order Flavobacteriales; family Weeksellaceae; genus Chryseobacterium. Next base: position 1,859 of record NZ_CAJYMO010000111.1, read on the forward strand.
CTGACCTTTCCCTGAACGGCAGACAGAGTTACGCAACGAAGGGACAGTACAGCAAACTGGATAACAAAGGGAACCTCATCCTTAAAAATATCAAGGCGACGACTGAATTCCTGCCGAAATCATTCTTCATCAAAGAAGGGAATTTCCGGTTTGAGAATGAAAAAATGTGGTTCCAGAAATTCCTGGCTACGTATGGGAAGTCGGATTTTGCGCTTAACGGCTATCTCCTCAATACCATCAACTATTTTATTGAAAGGCGGGGAACGCTTCACGGGAATTTCACCCTGAATTCCAATTATGTCCTGATCGATGAGTTCATGGCACTGAAGGACGGGGATAACTCAAAAAAATCGATCAATGTAGAATATGCCAAGGTAGAGAATCCGAAAAGCAGCGGGGTGGTTATTGTGCCGAAGAAACTGGACGTAGCACTGAATGTGAATGTAAGGAAAGCAGCATTCAAAGGGCTGGCACTCAATCACGTGAAAGGGACAGGGTCCGTACAGAAAGGCCAGGTGTACCTGAAAAACACCTCGTTCGATATCATCGGAAGCCGGATGAATATTGATGCCCGCTACCAGGATGAATCGCCGCTGACGGCAAATTACGATGTTGCCTTAAAAGTGCTGGACTTTGATGTGCAGAGGGCTTATAAGGAAATCGATATGGTAAGGGAGATGGCAACGGCAGCTAAGAACGTAAAGGGCATTGTTTCCATAGATTATAAACTGAAAGGGGATTTTGATAAGAATATGAAGCCGATCTATCCGTCACTGGAAGGCGGAGGGATCGTCAATCTCCGCGACGTTGAGGTTAAAAACCTGAAGATGCTGTCTGCGGTAGGCGATAATATCGGCGCCAAAGCGTTCAATGATCCGGATATGAAAGGGGTAAATATTGAAACGCATATCAAAAATAACCTGATTCATGTGGACAAATTTACCTTTAAAGTTTCTATCTTGCGCCCGAGTGTCAGCGGAACGACCAGCTTTAACGGCCTGCTGGATCTGCGGATCCGGATCGGGATCCTTCCGGGCGGGCTGATCGGTTTCCCTGTCGTGGTAACGGGAACCCATGAAAAGCCGAAGATCAAGATTTTCAGCAAGAAGGGACAGGGAATCCTGGATGCGGTGTACAATAAAAAACTGAATAAAGTGGTGCGCCAGGAAAAACGGGCGGAAAGGAAAAGCAAACGGCAACAACGCAGGGATAAAGCGGCACAGGAACAAAAGGCTAAAAATGCCGAGCAGCAGATCAGTAAAGATCTCAAGGAAAAGTAACACAGACTTCATGAATCAGTTAAGTTTATTTGACTCAGACGAATATTTCCAGTTTCCGGAAGACCTGCTGGAATATATCCCCGGTTTCCTGGATGAAAAAAAAGCGGATCAGCTGGAGGAAAAGCTGCTGGAGAAAACCCCGTGGCAGCAGGGAACCCAAAGGATCCATAACAAAACCGTCCGGACTCCGCGCCTGACGGCCTGGTACGGTAAGGAAAGCCGGCTGTATTGTCTGGGAGGAAACGAACTGACCGTCAACCAGTGGACTCCGGAGCTGCTGAACCTGAAAAAGAAGATCGAAAAAGCCACCGGCCACCAGTTCAATACCGTACTGCTTAACCTGTATCGCGACGGAAATGATTCCGTAGCCTGGCACCGTGACAAGGAAAGCGAACTGGGTGACCGGCCCGTTATTGCCTCCGTAAGCCTGGGGCAGGTACGGAATTTCGATTTCCGGAAAGTAACGGACCATAAACTGAAGCACAGCCTTGCCCTTCAGCACGGCTCGCTTCTGCTGATGAAGGAAAACCTCCAGACCGAATGGGAACACCGGATTGCCAAATCGGTAAAGCTTTTACAACCCAGGATCAACCTCACCTTCCGCATGGTCCATGAACTTCCGGAAACCCCATAAAATCAGTATTTACTGATTATTTATAAGCAGACAGTAAAAAATTAACATTATTAACATAATTTGGCAAAGAAATTGCCTATATGTTATTGAAAGTGTTAAAGACAGGAGCTATGAATATTTCTTACTACGATTTTAAAAATATGCCGGACCAGGATCAGTGCAGTTGGGTGATCAATGAAGGAAAAGTGATGAACGAAAGGACCGTAAAGACCATCAGGTATGTATTATACGAAGTTTCCCACTTTACCGTGGAAGTGATCTACAATACCATGAATGATAAAATTGAAGGCATCAACGTATTCCAGAATAAAGGAGCTTACGTAATATAAATTGATAATATCCTTGCATTATACAGAGGGCAGTCTTTATGGACTGTCCTTTTTATATTGACCCAGAGTATATAATAAAATCCAGCCGCCCATCAGATCTTACAGAACAAGGATATGGATCAGCCGGTTGCTGTAGTGTAAGGAGCTTTATCCCGCTATCCACTGTATCTTTTTCTGCCTTTGCTGCCTGCCGCCGCAGAAAAAGGATGCCGTTCCTATCGGGGCTAGGAGCGGAGTGTTATGATATCCCTCATTCCCTGAAAGTCCCGTTTGACGCACCCAAACCTATAAGGTTTTTAAAACCTTATAGGTTTAACTTTCCACCGGCTCAGGCATGACCGCCATTGCAGATTGATAACCATCTTTAAATGAAAGGTGCTTGCAGACTCAGCCCGTCAGGTTTAATTTTCCGCCGGTCTCTGAACGGCCGCCATTGTGGATTTTGATAAGGAAGGAATGCATAGATACATAAACCTGCTGAAAGAAGAGATGTCGTACCTTACCAGAAGCCTGCTGATGTATCCGGCGACCTATCTGGTCTGAGCTCCGTTTCTATGACCATTCTAAAAGATGTTTGCAGACCAAACCTATAAGGTTTTCAAAAACCTTATAGGTTTAACTTTCCACCGGCTCAGGCATGACCGCCACTGCAGATTGATGACTATCACTAAATGAAAGGTGTTTACAGACTCAACCCATTAGGTTTAATTTTCAGCCG
>NZ_CAJYMO010000112.1 GCF_913776365.1 uncultured Chryseobacterium sp.
TGTTTCCGGCAGTATATACCCTGCTTCTTTTTTTTGCTGTAATCATCCTTAACTTTGCGGATAAAAAAAGGAATTACAGCAATTTACTGGTTTTCCTGGCTATCATCAATGCCGTTATCATGGTGGTTGCCTATTTTATCAAGCATCCGCTCTTATCACTACATCAACATTAAATATGATAAACTATGAATCAGAAATTACCTAACGCCACCGGCGTTCTCGTACTGGGAATTGCATCCATCGTCACCTGCTGCTGCTACGGAATCGTGGGGCTGATTGCTGCCTGTATCGGACTGGTGCTGGCCAATAAGGATATGGCACTATACAACCAGAATCCCGGGCAGTACGACAACTACAATAACCTGAAGACAGGAAGATTGCTCTGTATCATCGGTCTTGTACTGAATATACTTTCAGTGATCTACTACATCTACATTATCTCAGCGATCGGAACCGATGCACTGATGGATCCTCAGCTGCTCCAGGAAAGATTAAGGGAACTGCAGGGACAGTAATAAAAACCTTGGTTTCACAAAAAATCCTTCTTCCACACCGGAGAAGGATTTTTTATTCCTGACGTTTTCCGGAAAAAAAATAGTAATAACGGGAATCCGAAACCGCTATCAGTTAGAAAGTTGGAAAAAAAACTCCGGAGGCAGGAAGGTTTCTTTTATCAGCAATAGGATCCAGAAAGAATGAGTGATCAAAAGAAATATTTTGTTATTCTGTTTACATCCGTCCCTTATTTCACAGCCTTAATTTTATCTTTGATTAAATAAACAGCTGAATACGATTTAATTTGTGTTTTTTAAAGTCCTGAAGGGACGGCTTTTCTACAGGATAGGATAAAATCCTATCAGATTATCATTAAATCAGCAATAAGCAGAATGCCGCAAGTTTTTTTTATCAGAAACAGGATCAGAAAGAATGAGTAATCGAACAAAATCTATTCAAATAATAAATTGAATACAATTCAGATATAGTCAGGTTCACGCTATTGATAGAGTCATTCATAATATTTGATAATCAAGCGGCTTTACAAATAGCAGGTAGTAGCATCCGGTATTCGTCTTCATGCGGTTATGGAAAAAAAACGGGCACTTTCATGAGCACAGCAAGGCTTATCATTTTTTACATTCAGCCTCAGTCGTAGAACTACTACAAAATTTCAATCTTCCCTTCAAAAGTTTTTTAAACCGGATTATGACATTTATATTTGTACAAATACATAGCTGTATTCAGTTTATAGCCATTGATTATTAATGACGATATTGAATTCAGATCATAAGCCGTTTACGATTTAATGCTTATCATTGATAAATTATAAATTTTAATTAGTAAAATACTTTATTATGTTGTCTGTTGAAAAAGAAACCTTAGGGTTATATGGGAGTGCAAAGCAGAAAATGCATATTTTAAAAATATCGGGACATGATCCGTCAGTATTCTGCAACGTCCGTACAAAATCTGAATGTACATCAATCAGGATCAGGATATGACTTGCTGTGGGAATCCGGCGATGACAGCATAGATAGAGATTCCGCCATGGAAACATGCTGGTTGCATATGCCGGAAAACAGGAAGAAGTACTGGTTTTTGCATACCGGTTTCCGTTTTATAAACAATTTTTATACATTTAACCTACCATAATCACAATATATGTCCAGTACCCATAAAAACAGTTCTGATAAATTATTCCGCCCTTCCCAGAATGCGGACGGTGTTGCGGAGCATCATCATTCGGGGATTAACCGGCTGGTAAAATTATCCGTAGTTATTGAAGGGAAAGTGATCAGCCACTACAAACATTTCAGGCTCACCCAGAGTGCGCAGAAACATCATGAATTCAGCCTGACACTCGCACATGATGCTCTTGACAGCCGCCAGAGCCATACTTTGGAGGAGGCCAACACATTCCTGGGGAAGCGCCTCACGGTCATTATTGCCTATAAAGATATTCCCAATAGCCCGGAACGTACGTTTGTGGGAATTATAACAGGCGTAGGGTTTAGTCAGGAACAGATGAGCCTGGGAAGTGTTGTGCTCTCCGGCTACAGTCCTACCATCTTACTGGATGCGGCGCCCCATATTCAGAGTTTCGGCGGCCAGCAGCCGGTAAATATGGGAATTATTGCTGAAGAGGTTATCAGGCAGGGAATTGACAGAAGCCGTTTTGATATCAGGATTGATACCAACGATTATTCGCAGATCCTCTACAGCAGCCAGTATGACGAAACCCATTATAACTACCTGGCAAGAATGGCAGAAGCCTATGGCGAACAGTTTTATTATGATGGTGAAGTCCTTCATTTCGGAAAGCTTCCTCCTCAGAACAAACCCATAAAGCTCATTTACGGCAGCAGTGCCGGCGATATAAAAGTTGAGCTGAAGGCAGTGCATATCAAGCCTCAGTATTACGGGTACAACAGCAGCAGGCACGAAAAACTGACTTCTGCTGCCACTCCGGTACAGCATGTGAGCGATCTCGCCAAAACAGCGTACCAGCATAACGATAAAATTTTCAGGACGCCTTCTCTGCGGGTAGCCCCCATCAAAGCATCCACCCATATGGATATTGAGTATTCCCAGAAGAGCACTTCCGGAAGCGAAGCGGTAAATGTTTTCAGTGTATCCGGATCCACTACCGTTCCCTTTCTGTATCCCGGCTGCATTGCGGATATCCAGATGCGTAAGCCTGATACGAATGAAACCTCATACTTTACCAAAATCATGATGATTGAAACGGAACATGAGATCGATACGCTGGGGCATTACAAAGGATCTTTCAAGGGCATCGCCTCAGACACCGGTTTTATGCCGAAGCCGGAATTTACCATTCCCAAAGCAGAACCGCAGACGGCTACGGTAATCTCCAATGTTGATCCCGAAGGACAGGGAAGGGTTACCGTGAGGTTTGACTGGCAGGCTAATGAGACCACTCATTTTATAAGGATGATGAGTCCTGATGCCGGCGGAACCGACCAGGTGACCCAGAACAGAGGTTATGTGGCCGTTCCTGAAATAGGGGACCAGGTAATGGTGAATTTTGTGCATAACCATCCCGACAGGCCTTTTGTGATGGGCGGTATGTTTCACGGAGGCACAGGCCTTGGTGGAGGCATCAACAATCACCTGAAATCCATCCAGACCCGTAGCGGAATAAAAATACTGATGAATGACGAAGAAGGAAGCGTCAACATCATTGATCCGAGCGGTAATTTCTTTTTTATGGACGGTAAAGGCAATATTTCCGTCAATGCACCCAAAAACTTTACCCTGAAAGCAGGGGAAAACATCAGCATCACAGCCGGAAAGGAGATTTCCATTGATGCCGGGGAAAGCATTACCAGCGCTGCCAACGAGAACATTATTTCTACCGCGGGAACAGATATCGTACAGACCGCTTCCGGTGATATCCGGGAATCTTCGGATACCAGAACCGAAATGGTGGAAAAAGAATTCAGGCGGCAATCTGGAACCTCCCATGAAATAGCAGGGGAAATCGCCATGTTCAGTGAAAAGGAAAATATGACGATGCAGAGTGGGAAAATTGTGGAATTCAACAGTGCCGAAAAATCAAAACTCTTTTAAGTATGGCTATACGGAAGACCGCAAAGAACATCATCATCAAAGTACATGATTCCTACCATCTCACTACAGGAAAAAAGCTGGAGAAAATGGCGCAGAAAATCAATACGGAAGCTACGAAAGGAAATCTGATACTCGCCAGCAATAAGAAAATAATGTCGCATGGAAATAAATAATTTGAGCTGAAAAATACCGCGCAAAAGCAAAGCGGGTATAGTACAGGTGACTCTGCAAAGGTATCCATACAGCAGCAAGATCAAAAATATCCGCTGCAACAGATGGTTCAGTATGTAAAACCCAAAAAATAAAGAATATGGCTAATGTTACTTTCGGAGAGTATTCGCCTCCTGAAGAAGAGGATGACGGAACGATGGAGATCAGGTTGGGATTTTTCTTTGACGGAACGTTAAATAACGAACGGAACAGCTACATCAGGAAAGAAAAAGATAAAAAGAACAGAGGGGAAAGATATGACGAAAGAGCGGTAAAAGAAGAACCTTGGGGATTTGATAAAGACAGCTACCTGAATGATTACTCCAATGTGGCCAGGATGTATCATTTTTATACATCGGCACCTTTCATTTATATTGAAGGCATCGGCACCCTGAACGGCGATACGGATTCTGTTGCCGGCTATACCATGGGCCTGGGAAGTACCGGCATCAGGGCAAAGATCAGAAAGGGCTGCGAAAAACTGAGAGAAAGGCTTACACCCGGGACCACGGTGAAAATCACCATCGATGTCTATGGATTCAGCCGTGGAGCGGCTGCAGCACGGGCATTTGTAAACGAGGTAACGAAATCTGCATATGATGCTACTTTCACAGACAGCGGCTTTACAGACCTGGACGGGTATTCTGTAAGCAAGAGAAGACTGCCGGCAAAGGGACATTTAGGATATCTCTGTGACCGTGACGGTATTACGATCGCCAATCTTAAAGTCCATTTTGTGGGTTTGTATGACACGGTTTCGTCCTACGGCGGAAATTTTGAGAATGATAACACCTCCAGAAGTGACAGGGCGGAACTTGGGTTAAGTGCCATAAGCGGGCCCAAAGTTTCCCACATCGTACAGATTGCCGCAGGACATGAGTGGCGGGAGAACTTTAACATCACCACTATTGAAAGTACCGGAAACAGAGGTCTTGAATTGTTGCTGCCGGGTGCTCATGCAGATATCGGAGGATGCTATGAAAGCGAAACTTTTAAGCAGTATCACAAAACCATCGTATCACCGGCAAGGGTAATCAATGACAGGAATGAATATAACAACCTGGCCAATCAGAAAAGGATGCCGTTCATTTCCGAAGGGTGGTACTTGGATAAGCAGATCACCATCGCGCCACATTCCAACAAATATGTGAATTATATCGGTCTGCAGGGTGAAAGATTCATAGATAAAAAATACAGCTACATACCGCTCCATTTTATGTGCGGATTATCTGATGAAAAGGGCAGTGCCTTTAATATAAATGCCGTTACGGAAAAGTTTAAAATTCCCGAAACCGCAGGAGACCGGCCGCATATTTTACATTATGTAAAATCAAAGCTGGCACAATATATTGAAACGGTAAAGAAAACAGAATTCGGTGAAAGAAGGCGTATATCGTATAAATCGTACCTTGATATTGAAAATGAAAAAAAATTAATCAACCAATATATCCACTGGTCCGCTACTGAAAAATTAGGACATGGTCCGAGAGCAGGCAGAATAAGAAAATCGGTTTATGGTTAACATCAGAAATATAACAGTTCTTTTTTTACTAAGTATTATACATCTCTATAATGCCCAGACATCCGCTATGAAAAAATACCGCTATGATGCAGGAATAGGAACTCCTGAAAATTATGATATCGATACCTACAGGCAAACGTTTTATTCTTCCGGCAATGAAATGGTTCCGATACCCGGGCTGGGGGTTACCCTGGGCGGACAGTGGGGAATGGGAAACAGTTTTGTCATACGAGATGAACTGAAAGAAGTTCCCGCCCTGTTAAAGATAGGCTACTATTCCTACATCGAAAATAAGTTTTTTGAAGGTGAATTCAGGCTGCCGGAAATGGAAATCGAAAAACTGCTTCAGGAAAAAATAAAAAATCCGGTCAGTGGACTGGAATCTCCGAAATATAATTATTTTTCCGTCGGTGTGGCGCTGAACGGTGTCATCGTTCTCTGGATCAGGGGAAATGAAAACCAGAAGGAAATACAGAAGTTCCAGGCTTTAGAAAAGAAGTATGAAAAATTCAGCGATGTGATCGATGATGAACGGAGCCAGAAAGAAATTTATGACGGCTGGTTCAAAAACTACAGCGAAGATCTCAAAAGACAGATCGCAGAAAAATCTTTGCCTTATGATAATGTGGATCTGTACCGGAAAAAATACAAGCTGAAAATCAATCCTTCCCGGAAAGTGACATGGTTGCAGATAGGTACCATCAATATGGAAAAAGAAACCCTGTATGCAGACCGCAAAGAGTATAGCGAGACCGGAATTCCGTATAATATCTGGCTGAAATGGATGGATCAGGGTAAGGAATTTGAAGCAAGAATCATCTTTTCCAAAGATGAAAAATACTACAGAACCAATTACAAGGCGGAGAACGGTCCGAAATTTCCATCTGATTTCGTAAAAGGGCAGACTTACAATACTTTTACTTCATTAGATCAGGAAATTCCCGCTGAACTGGTACTCGACATAAATCCGGACAATACAGCCATCCGGATTTTTCTGCAGCAGAAGGATAAAAAATATGTCCTGAACGATGTACTATTTAAAATTTTTAAAAAATGAAAGGCACAGTAATTCACTTTCTCATCAGATTTTTTACGGCATTGGTTCCCCTTTTCTTCCTTGCCCGTAAAAAGCTGGATACCGGCAGCGGCAATAACGGAATGGGAGTTGATCCGTCCTTACTGATCGGGTTGGTATTGCTTTCGGCCTGGGGAATCTATATGGTATATGAGACCATCCGTTTTTTATCCCATAAAAAGAAACAGCCGGCTTTGGTAAATGCAGGACTTATTATTGTGGTACTTGCCGTTTTTATTTACCTGGGAGGTTTGTAATGAAGTATGCAGAAATTCAATAAACATATTGTCGGACAGGATCAGACACTCAAAAGCATTGCTGCCCTGTATAATCTGCCGGTGGAAGAGCTGAAAAGGTTCCATAACAATCACTGCGAAGTAAGGGATATGATCCTGATCACACTGACGGATCAGAAAGAACTTTTTCTCCCTAGGACTGCCGTAGCCGATAAAAGCAGGCTGGTACCATTCGGGCATGGAAACACCCTGATGTTCCAGCCGGAAGATGTATCCTGCAGATATGGCGTTATCATCATCATAGAGAACGGAAATACCAGGAACGAGCTGAAATATGAAACCATGGTAAGATGGCTGAAATCGGAAAACCACCTTCATTATTTTGAAGTGGATAGGATCCCGAAACTATACCTGAATGAAGAAGAAGTAAATGAGATTGCCGATCTGCTGGCTTATAAAACATCGAAGGTATTGTATCCGCTTCAGGTCAGTACCGATAGAAAAGGAAAACTGCAGAGTATTGAAAACGGAACGGCCTTTAAGGAAAGGTGGCCCGGCATAAAAAAGGAAGTCTTTAAAGAGTTCGGTGGTGAGACGGTAGAGGGCTATTGCCTGAAGATGGAAGAGATCCTGCAGGAACCGGAGAAGGTAAGCCTGCTGATGAAAAACGATTATTTCCTGCGCACCCTGTTCTTTGGAATATACCAGGGATTTGGCCGGCATTATAAAACGGAAGAGATTGAAAACTTCCCGGTAGTCAATAACCCGGTTGAGGCAAATTACAGGATCGCGCTGGAAATTGATCCGGTGAAAGATGAATATGACCAAATCCAGCTGGAAGGCTACGGTACCCTGTACGATGAGAGAAGTGCTTCGGATTTTATCAGCAGGTTTCCTTTTTCTCCCGGGGCAGAGCAACAGGCAGACATGAATACGGACGGTTCTTTCCGGATGCAGTATTACCTGAACGGGCAGACCTCGTTTCCGGAATCCATGTATCTGGAATGCAGCATCAAGCTTACAGAAAGGAAAAAAGTTTCAGTGGTGATTGCAAAAATAGATGATGAATAACAGGACGGAATAAAAAAAATTATGGCAGAAAAACATATTGTAGTACAGGGCGCTCTGTGCAGGTGCCAGTTCGGGCAGCTTCCGGATGCCCTTAAAGTGCTTACGCATACAAAGGAATATGCCAACGATAAGGCTGCGGCCAAAAAGCTTATCGTTACCACCAAAGAGATCGGAGGAGCCACTTTTGAGAAGAATACCTTCGGCAACTGTACCAAAAACGGAGGCCCGCCGCCGCCGTGTAAAATCATGGTGACCGAGTGGAAAGACTTTTATGATAAAGTCCGGCTCAGCAATGGCGGGTTTATCGTCCTTGAAGAGAGCAAAGCCATCTGTGCCGTAGCCGGTATACCGTGCATTGAAATCATCGATCACGGGCAGCGGGCAGAGGCCGGCCCGCAGAATTTTAAAAATGCCGATCCGGAAGTGCAGCAGCAAATCAACCCGCTGGTGGATCCGGAAAGTATGTATCAGGAAGAGCCCTCTTTTACAGGCGGGCAGGATGCCGTAAACTAAAAGACAAAACCAATGGCAAAAGGGGTAAAGAAAATAAAAGTGACAGAAGGGATCTATTATCCGAAAATGTCTGTTCCCGGGCAGCGGGTAACTGTCCAGCCCGATCAGTGGGTCACTTTTGAAGTGGCGGAATGGCTTGCGGGCACCACCGATGAGGACAAGAAAAAACCGGTGATCTGGATGAGGCAGAGCAACGACCGTAAGGTCATCATCAATCAGCTTCCGTCATCTACCGGTTATAAGTTTAAAATAACGAAACCGTTTTGCGGAACTTACCATTATTATATTGAAGCCAGCCTTTCAGGAAAAAGGGATACGGTAAACCATACCGGCATCTATATCAGAGGCTGGTGCGAACCCCGGATCGTTGCCAGCCGCTGGACTACCCAGAGGGGAAGCCTGAACAGCATCAAGAACAATAAAAAGACCAATTATATTTCCTTCGGAAACGTAGTATACCTCAACCTGTCTACTGAGGGGCTCAACGGAAGCGCCGTTACCATAGAAGTCTGGAATCAGCAGTATGCGAGAAAAGATAAGCCCATCCATACGTATAACAATGTGCAGGTTATCGATGGGGAAGTGAACCTGAAGATAGAAAACACCTATGCCTGGATGGCGTATGTAAGCAATATCCAGAATGTTGAGGAATTTTACATCAAAGTAAAAGACGCCTCCGGGAAATACATCAAAGACCGGTTGGGCGATGATCTCCATGCCGTCTATCTGAATATTAAAAATAAAGTGGCGACCACCCACTCCGCTGTAAGCCAGAACCAGACTCCGACCAAAGTATATAAGCCTGATGTAAACGCTGTCCGTTATGAACCCTGTAAATTTGAAGTGATTAAATTTACCGAAACCGAAATAAAGGACGGAACGCCCAACAATACCACCATTACGGTCTTCGATAACGGGAAAGGATTGAAGAAGCTGAACGGGATACCGCTCCAGGAGAAAATCGTAAGAACGATATTCTATAAATTTGATTCTACTGTTATCGATAAGGACGGGGAGGCCATCCTCAACAACGTATTGAAATTCCTGCTCGAGCATAAAGATTCTACCATGAACCTGAGCGGGTATGCCTGCGTCATCGGAAAGGAGAATTATAACAGGGGGTTGTCCCAGAAAAGAGCGGATATCGTGAAGAAATTCTTTGCCGACGGCGGGTTGGATCCCGGAAGGATCATCTCCACAGGAAAGGGCGAAATAGACCCTACCGATGATAAAATGGGCCGTGACAATGCCAGGTTCAGGGATGAAAAGGACTATGAAAACAACAGGAGGGTAGATATTTCCTTTGTCTTCAATGCACATGATGCCCATACCATCAACTATGAAGTGGTGGCACCCGGTGTCACCATGAAAAAAAGCCTCACGATAGATATCGAAGGTTTCGATACGAAAGCCTGCTTCAAAGGCAGAGAAAAACACAAAAAGGAAATTACGGTTATCGATGTAGGCCAGGCAGTAGACAAAGGCGATACGAAACAGTCGTTTGCTGCACCTTCATTTAATTACAAGGTATATTCGGATCTGTCGCATTTCAATGCATTGCCCATTCAGTATATCTGGCCAATGTCCACAAACCCGAACCAGTTTCATTTCCATATGCATACCTGCCGGTATTTCAGCAATGATAAACGCACAACCGTACTGTTGAAAGCCTTTCCTGACATCAAATGGACACTGACATTTTTTATCAATCTCACCAATGATCTTGGAGTCAGCTGGCAGAACCAGCATGCAGGCAAACATAAGGAACTGCAGAAAAAAGCCGGTAAGGCAGGTGCCGAAGCGAGATGGAAACAGAAAGATGCCTCTTTCGGCTTCAGCCTGAAGAGCGAGTGGGACAGAAATGCCAACGGTAACTATCAGCGGAGCAAGGAACTAAAAGCAGAATATGAAACCAAATTCAAAAAATTATACGATCTCTTTGCCTCTGTAGGCGCCATGTCGCAGGGTATCACCAACAAGACCAAAGGGCAGGTACGGAATATGGGATTCAAAGGGATCCCGATGACATTTGCTGTAAAGCCTCCTAATCTTAATCTCAAAGCAGAATGGAATCTGGAAAGAGCAAAGAAAAAAGGTACAGAAATTGAAAGATTAGGCACAAAAATCGATATCTCCTTTAATGCAGATCCGCTGATAGGGCTTGAAATGACCATAGACCTGTTGTGTACTGCCGTAGGACTGGTGGCCGGAGCCGTAAGTGGCGGAACAGCCGCTCCCGGAGCCGTAAGGCTGTATGGAATCATCAAGGACAAAATGAACACGGGTGCCGAATTCGGGAATGACGATTTCGGAGCGAAAGCGAGTTCCGATGTCTTTATTGATCTGGTGGTCAGTAGTGTGATCAAGACGGCGATCGGTTTTTCCTTTAATACCGTAAGCGATGCAGGGGATAACCAGATGAAACTGGAAGTCAACAATACCCTGAAACTGGAGCTGAAAGCAGGCGTATGGATTAAGGCGGAAGCTACGCTGATTGTGGTGAAAGTGGAAGGCTATTTTGAGATGAGCGGGAAAGGATATGCCTCAGTAACATTCGGTCATGGCGTGAAATATGATGATAAAGGACTGAACTACAGGCCTGCATTAGGCTTTGACGGGCTCAATGCCGAATATGTGATCAAAGGAAAAGTAGGAATGTCCATGACAAAGAAAGTTCCGCGGGGAGGCAGTAAAAAACCGGGGGAACTGAAAGGAGGAAGTGAAGAAGAAGGGATTATTTCCGAAGGGAAATACAATGAGGTGGTTCCAAAATTCGATGTGATCAAAAGCCTGGAAGAACTTTTCGGCATCAGCGCTGACATTCCATTAATAAGAAATTAATAAATATGAAAAAAATACTCGCCGTCATTTTGTGCTGCATCGCCTGTTTATCCTGTCAGTCTCAGGGAAAAACCGATCTTGAAAAAACCGATTTTTCAAAAAATTATAAAGAAATCTTAAAAGGGGCAAGGGTGAAAACCGAGGCCCGGGAGATGGTTACCACACTTCCGATAGCCCACACTCCTGACGTAAGCAACTTTATCTTCGGAAACATCGCCTTTAAAAATAGTAAGGCCAACGCCATAAAAAGCTCTTCAGTAGGCGTACTCATCAATAATACGACAGAACGGTTAACGGAAGGGATCAAAATAGAAGTGGAAGACACGGCTGCCGGCAACGAATTGCTGGCTTACCTCAAATCAAAATACAAAGCACCTAAAGTGCTCGCCGGGATTCCCGGAAAAAACAGCGAAGGGAAAGTCCTGGGAAATTCCGCCTATGCCTGGACCCTGAGAGACAAAACGCTGGTATTGGTTCAGTATTATGAATATACAGACAATAAGCCCGACATTTCCTCAGTGCTTTTTATGGTGGATAACAAAGCAACCGTTCCGGAGCTCCGGCAGAATGTTGCTTCCAGGATCATAAAAACATTCACACCATAACATTTATCAATGGATACCTATGACTTTTATGCAGAGAAAGCGGTTACCTGGCTGCCCTTGGTCATGGTTTCTGTCATTGCCGTCATCCTGATGCTGCCCAACTCACGGAAAAAGTTTCTCCGTCTCCAGGCATCATTGCCTACTTCAAAAATAAGTTCGGTAGCAATGGGGCTGGTGGAAATCCAGGGTACGCTGATGATGAAAGATGCCTTGGTTTCCCCGGTTTCAAAAGAAGAATGTATAGGATATTATTACACTATAGAAGATATTACAAAAGATAAAGACGGCTCCTATTCTTACCATACGATCCATAGGGAAACCAGATGCAACCCCTTTATCATGCAGGATGACTCGGGAACGATAGAGGTGCAGGCGGACGGCATTGAATTGATATTGTTGAAGAAAACCAATGTCCGTTCAGACAGTCAGAAAAGATATACCGAAACTTTGCTGAAAGACGGGCAGCAGAGGCTGCTGGTAGGATATGCGGATGCAGCTGACGGAATCGCTTTTATCAGGAAAGACACCGGAAGAAATATACTGGGAATTACGGGTGTTGAAGGGATCGGGGTATGGAATAAATACCAGCCTTTACTCAGATCATTCATGCTTACCTGGCTGATGATATCGGCTGTTATCATTTTAATTTTATCACAATGAACCAAACTGTATCTATTGTCATAGCCGTATTTGTAGTCATTTCCGTACTGGCTTTTTTCATTCAGCTGTACAACCGGCTGGTGATGCTGAAATTCAATGTGGAAAAAGCATATGCCAATATTGATGTAATCTTGAAGCAAAGGGCAGATGAGATCCCGGATCTCGTACAGGTGGCGAAAAAGTTTATGGATCATGAAAAAGACATCTTAAGCCGTCTTACAGAGCTGAGGACATTTTACAGCGATACGACAAACGCTGAAAGGAAAACGGAACTGGCCAATGAGACTTCAAAAGCCCTGCAGTCCTTTTTTGCCGTTTCTGAAAATTATCCGGAACTTGTTTCCAACCGCAATTTTATAGCATTGCAGAAAAGGATTTCGGGGCTGGAAGATAAAATAGCGGACCGCAGGGAATTTTTTAACGACAGTGTCAACCTTTATAATATCGGGATCCATGAGTTTCCCAATTTGATACTGGCCGGACTACTGGGATACAGGAACAGAACTCTCTTACAGGTTTCGGATCAGGAAAAACATTATGAAGGTGTACAGTTTTAATACATTGCAAGGCTACGAAGGCATAATTACCGAAAAGCCTGAAATCGTTCTCTTCGGAGCGATGCTGCTGCCATTGGCGATGGCCATTGCCATCAGCTGTATCGGCTGGGTGTTCAGGAAACTGAAGCTGAATATGTATCTTATCCAGGCATTGCTGTATACCATGCTTCTTGCTTTCTTCTTCGGGACCATTGCTGTTTTGATCCTGTATTTCATTACCGATAAAAACGGGGTAAAGCTTGCGTATTGCTGGCTGGCTATTGTTACCGGAATGTTCCTTTTCAGCCTCATTAACACATCTTCAATCAATAAAATGTTTACCGATTGGTCGCATATGATCAAAAATTAATACCTTATGACAAATCAGCCTTACCATATGATCGATTTCAGCGCTTCGGCCTGCTTATTCGAGATCAGAATAAACGATTATCCTGTCATCCACATGAATGTTGAGGGCCAGGTAGCCAGTACCGTTCCCATTAATTATGCTATCCTGAAAAGCGGTGTCCAGACGGTTTCCGTGACCATTCTTCCCAACATCGGAGATGCGGAGCTGCATCCCAAATCGGAAGTGAAATTTAATCTGAAGACTTTTGATGTCACTCATGACTTTACCCTTGAAAAGCAGTTCGGAGAATATCAGTCGGAAACGGTGGGCGAAAAAAAACTGCCTGTTATAAAACATGCCGGGACTTTTACAGCAGAGGTTCCCTACACGCTGGAAGCATGGCAGAACGGAAAGGACCTGGATCAGATAGATGACTGCCGGGAAAAACTGGATGCCGCTTATAAAAAAGTCAGCCGGATTATCCAGGAAGGCCGTTTTGATGACTATAAAAAGGAAATTGCACAAAGGGAAAAAAACATGGCGGTATCCATGTACCTGTCGGAAGCAGAGTCCGAAAGCCGGTTTTCCGGTCTGGTGGATGATTTTAAATCAGGATTTGAGATCCAGCCGGTTGCCCGGGAAGCTGTTATGCTCATTTGCGGTGGCGGTAAAGTAGCCGTTCTTAAAAAAGCAAACGGGGAACCTGCCTTATCCCTGGAAAACCGGGAAACGGAAGAAGAGCTGATGCTGGATATTTCCTTTTACATTCCGGAAGGAAAAAATGGGTTTGAAATTATTTAACATAAACATCTTCGTTCCATTACATTACAACTATGAGGAAAATAAGTCCGGTACTATTGATCTTTTTTGTATTTTTCAATATCTGTTGTCAGGATACATCTTTTGATGTTTCTGCCATAGTGGTAGGTTCTGATGAAAAGAATTACAGTCTCAGCAACAAAAAAATATTCCTGCAGGATATCTCAGAAGACAAAAAAACCGTACAGTATTATAGTGATGAAAACACAGGATTACGATATGGCAACATTCCCCTGAACCGTAAAATGGCAACCCGTATTACCGTATACAAAGGAAAGATAGGCGCTGTTGAAACCTATGCTGATGAAAAACATTCGCTGGATTTCGTCAGGAAGATCGTACAGCAGCAAGGAAAACCGGTCGCCGGTCTTACGGAAAGAGTCAGTCTGGATCGCGGGCAGGCAAAAGGCATCGTTGATCAGCTGCAGAAAGTAGATCCGGAAAAAACACGGTGGAACGGTACCGGCGGAAGATCTTTTACCTATCCATCCGCATTTTTCTGGAATGATGGCCGGAATTATTCAATCTTAAGTATTACCATTGAAAACGACGGCAGGATCAGGAATAAATACATCACCTTATCCCGGGAAGCCTATATAAACAATGCTGTTTTCGGAATGAAATATCCTGTGCCAGTACAATCTCCGTGGTATCGGTATATGAAGTAAATAACAAATAAAACCAGGGTAAAATTGAAGTATAAACAGATTAAAATGCCGGATACCGGAGATACTTCAGGTACGGAATTCTAAAAGTATTAAATTGTTGAAATCATTTTTTTAGACTAAACAAAGTTTTGTTAAACTTTCTGATCATTGCTTTTATTCAGACTTTTGAAACGAATTGTACATGATCGGATTCATGTTAAATAACCCTTCATTTTATTTTTGATTGAATAAACAGCTGGATACGGTTTAATCCATGTTGTATTAAAGTCCCGAAGGGACGGCTTTATACAGGATAGGATAAATTCCTATCCGAAACGTTATGATGAGCATTACATCAGGAGTAAGCAGGATGCCGGAAATTCCATCATCAAAACAGGTTCAGAAAGAGTAAATGATGAAACAAAATCTTTCGTCATTCCATCAAAAGTCATTTTATTTTTGATTAAATAAACAGCTGGTTACGGTTTAATCCATGTTGTATTAAAGTCCCGAAGGGACGGGTTTATACAGAATAGGATAAAATCCTGTCCGAAACGTTATGATGAGCATTATATCAGGAGAAGCAGGATGTCGGAAACTCCATCATCAAAACAGGTTCAGAGAGAATGAATGATTAAACAGATATTTGTCATTCCATTTAAGTCGTTAGTAAATAACTTTAATGTCAGATTAAGTGATACCTTGAATATGATTTGAATACAACTGGTTTACGGTACAACAGCCTGTGTCTTTTAAACAAAACAATATAAAGTAATATAAAACAAAAGGACTTCCCGGATTAGAGAAGCCCTTTTTCAGCAAGATGTTTTCAGTGCTACTTCACCATGAATTTCAGCAGGGTTCCATCCAGTTTCAGAAGGTAAACTCCCTGTTCAAGATTTTTGATGCTGATGGAATTTCTGTTGTTTCTAAACGGTTGCGCAACCGTCTGCAGCAACTTTCCCTGCATATTGTAAATTTCTGCCTTTGCAATGCCTTCCGTATTGCCTTTAATCTGAATGGCGTTTCCGGAAACCGGATTCGGCGAAACGGTAAGGGTATTTAGTGCCGGCTCTGACGGAACAGCGGCTCTGCTGCTTGCCGAATTGTTTCCATAACAGGTCCAGGTCAGGTTATCGATTGCCACCCGGTTGCCGGAAGAAGTGTTTTCAAGGCTGACCGTCACATTGCCCGGAATATTGATATTGCTGAGTGTTGTTGTGGTTGCACCGGCAGAATAAGCAAGGGTACCGACGGTTGTCCCATTGACTTTCACCTGGAAGTTTCCGTTGCTTCCCGTAAATTTCAGCTGCGTGGTTACCGTCAGTGATCCGATTCCGCTGGCTGAACTGCCGGATGTCAGGGCTCCGTTCCTGATGGTAATGGCTTTGCCGGAAATGGTCTGATCGGTTCTGGCATCAGTGGCGGTCCAGGAAAGGCCGTTATTCGTCCAGGTCCTGGTCAGGTAAGAAGCCGTATTTTCAGCCGGAATGTTTTCAAACGTTTCATTTACACAGCCGGAAGAACCGGATGGAGGCGGGGTGGTCCCTGAAGAAGTACCGGATCCCCAGATCTGGTTGGCATAATTCGGGTTATCGATAAACGGGTTCCTGTTTTTCTGATAGGTATAGGACGCATTGTTCCGGTTGATCTCCGCCTGTGACACCGGATCCTGGTTATGCCATGCCAGCAGCACATTCAGTTCCCAGGTCTGCAATCCCGGAAAAGCGGAGCTTCCCAGCATATTGCCTGAAGAAAAAGTCGAAAGCTTGCTCTGGTAGCGGGTGACAAAATAGAACACCATTCTGGCAACATCTCCTTTGAATTCATCGATCGGCTCGAAAACCGTTCCGGAATATCCTGAAGAAGCGGAGCTCCCGAGTTTTGAGCCGTTTTTGGACGTAAAGGTCGCCGTCCCTACTTTTCCGAAAGGATAATTGGACCGCATGCCGTTTACTTTTCCGTCAGTAGCCCTGATAAAATGGATATCAGAAACCATAGGCGAGGCCTCGCTGAAAAAGCTTTGCGGAATAATATGCTCCCGGTTGTAGCAGTTCCCTTCGACGGAATAGGTGCCGCACTGGTTGCTTCCCGGTGTATATTTATAAGGATCCGCACCAGACGGTTTTTCGGAATAAATATCGAGGATCGAACCGTCGTTCTCATAATTTTTATCGATGTCCGTGGTCTTGTAAGCCGTCCAGAGTCCGTTATAGCCTTTGTCCTGGTGACCATTGGTGATAATATTGCTGAGTGCCGTCTTCAGGGAAGCTCCGGAAAATCCGTTTGCAGCACTGTAATACCCTGAAGGAGCCTGAGCACCGGCCATTGCAGCAGCGAAAGTAAAGAAGAATAATGGTTTTTTCATATCAGAAATTTTAGTCCGGTAAGATTAATATAAATTTAGGAATAAAAAATTACGGAATTGTTAAATCTCGCTGCAGGGAAGAAAAGAAGATATTCTGTGAATAATAATTTGAATTCCGGTGAAAAGATACCAATACATCGTTAAAATTTGACTTTGCCAAATTCTTTGTGCCCCAGACCACAGCATGCTCCGGTATTCCTTGCGGCTTCGCGTTTTCCAACACTCCTCACAGGTCTAAAGCAAATATGCTTAACAGAAATTCCCCTCTCAAACCGGAGGGGTGGCAAAAATTCAGAGAATTTTTGACGGGGTGGTTTTCAAGAGATAAATAGCCGGCACCAGTTATATGCTCACTTTATAAGTATGGATACGAGCGTGACGCTCGCACCAGCATCAGAGACGTCAGTACTAAGTATAATGTCAATGTTGGAAAACGCAATGGCGCGAAGGGTTTTGCATACTGTATGGGATATAAGGCGCAAAGATTTTATCGAAGATAAAATTGAATACTGCTTATTGCGCTGCGCTGTGATACCGAAGCCTGTAACTATAACCTATTCAGCGGTATTAAAATTTGGCTATGCCAAATTCCTTGCGCTTTATACCACAGAATTTCCGGCATTCTTTGCAGCCTTGTGTTTTTCCAATACTCATCATAAGTCTGTTGCAAATATGCTTAACGGAAATTCCCCTCCCTTGGAGGGGTGGCAAAAATTCAGAGAATTTTTGACGGGGTGGTTTTCAAGAGATAAATAGCCGGCACCAGTTGTATGCTCACTTTATGAGTATGAATACGAGCGTGACGCTCGCACCAGCATCAGAGACGTTGGTACCAAGTATGATGTCAATGTTGGAAAGCGCAACGGCGCGAAGGGTTTTGCATACTGTATGGGATATAAGGCGCAAAGATTTTATCGAAGATAAAATTGAATACTGCTTATTGCGCTGCGCTGTGATACCG
>NZ_CAJYMO010000113.1 GCF_913776365.1 uncultured Chryseobacterium sp.
CAAAATCCGGCTGGTCCATTATATTGTAGGCTATTTCCACAATACCCTTATCGGCATGGCTGATCATATTCCCATTGTCATCATACGGAATCGTATTTCCTGATACGTCAGGATATCCTGCATAATCATGGGAGTCATCCGTTACCGAGTTCAGTTTATTGCCGTCGTAGATATAGGCCAGATTATCGATCGTCCCCTTCAGGCCCAGTACATTCTTTCCGTTCCGCTGCAGCGAAAGGATGTTGGAGTTCATATCGTAAGTGACCGATTCGTTGTAGAAATCGTCCTTCGGAACGGTGTTTTCCGGTTCGGAGTACAGGCCTTGGGTCAAACGGTTCAGGGCATCATACCGGTAATTGTATCTTCTTTTCACCCCGTCGGTAGCCGTCATCCAGGTTACTTCCGAAATGTTGCCGTTGTACTTTCCGGCGGAAGCGGCCGCATTCTGCGGATTGAAGTATTTCAGCTCATAGCCGAAGAGCTTAGTTCCCAGATTGGAAGGGTCGTTTACTTTAGTTACTGATCCCCTGATGTTGTAGGTATAATCGATGCTCTGCAGGTTATTGCCTACTTTCTTGTTGGTCAGCTGCGAGAGCTCGTTGTAGGAATTTTCAGACAGCAGCTCCTGGGTACCGCCGTTTACCTGGTGCCACTGCTTTTTCAGACGGTTCTGCGCATCATACTCAAACGCTTGGGCGATCACTTTTTCGGTATCGCCGCTCTGCCGCTTGTGATACACTTTGGTCTGCTTCACTACGCCGGCAAAATCCAGCTCGGATTCCGTCCGGGAATAACCGCCCAGGTGGTTGATCGCGTAAGTGGAAACCGCCCGGCCTTTGGCATCGTAGTAGACATAGCTTTTGGTCCAGTTACTGTCCTCTATGTTTTTTACCAGGCTTACGGTCGGCAGTGCCCTGGTGCTGATGGCGGCATTCTGGGAATCGGTGATTACGTCCTGCCCCATCACCGAAGCCGGAAATGCCGGGTTAAAGCTGTAGACAGGATAGGTATCATAATAATTCACGCTCAGCACCTTGATATTAGCCGAAGGAAACGCGTTCTGTGTATAAAAGATATCCATTCCGTCGGAAGAAAAAGAAGAGGAAGACCTCGCTTCATTGTTCGCCGGATTGGAAGAAAGTGCATCCACATCCCCCTGAAGCGAAGCCCGGGAAGCCGTGGAAGGGAAAAAACCGGTATACACCACTCTTCCGAAGCGGTCGTATTTGGTGAACATCCAGCCCTGCGCTGAGAAAGAGTTCTTAATGGTCCTCAGTCCCGCATGCTGGGTCATGATCGCCCGGTCCTGCTTATCGTAGATCACATATTCCCAGCCTTTGCCCGGTACTTTTTTCTCCACCATCTTTCCCATCCCGTCGTAGCGGTACTGGTAGCAGAGCTTATCTAAAGTCACCGGGTCGAGGGTTTTATTCGCGGCAAGTGGCGGGATGACGTACGCCAGTTGGCCGTACTCATTGTAGAGGTAATAGGTATCCACATCCTGGGCACCGTCGTTCTTCCGGACCAGTATGATCTGCCCTTCGCCGTTTTTAAATTCCACGGTGGTATTACCGTCCGGGTCAGTGGCCGAGGATTTCATCAGTTGGTTCGCCGCGTACGGGGTTTCCATGGTAATCTGGGAATCGGTCCTTCCGTCGGTCCAGGTAGTGGTGATCCTGTATTTTTTCACTTCGCCGTCCGCATTGGTATCATAACCGAGGCTGACGGGCTTCTGGGTCCAGGCCGTTCCTACGGAGACCACCTGCTTTACCCGGTCGGTGTAGACGTTGTCATAGATCTTTTCCGAATAGATCTTTTCAGTTCCGTAAGCTGCAGGAACGCCATCAAAAGGGGAATCATAGAATGCCCCGCCGGAGGTTCCGGACTGCGGCACCGGCAGGTAGTCTTTCACCTGCTTTCCCACCGGGTTGTATTCTACCGGGACTACGACATCCTTCCCCAACGGGCTCGCTCCGATTGCCACCGACTGTACCGGCCGGCCCAGCCCGTCGAAATACTGCACGGATTCAGATTTCTTTACACAGTCTGCATCCAGACAGCTTTTGGTATAAATGAAGTTCTTATCCGTACTTAAATTGGTCTGCGCCAGGGCGGAGCCTGAAAAAAGAAATATCAGCAGCGAAGCATACATCACTGCATTTTCTTTCCGTTTTATCAAATGTTTCATCATGGTTATTAGTTTTTATAGTGGTACTGATATTCCTGCAGGGTTTTTCCTGCGGCATCGGTTACTTTCACAAGCTTGTTGGCCGTATTATAGATATTGACAGTCCGGATGCCGTTGACGGAAATGGAATTGGTGACCCCGATCATCGGGTCATAGGTTGTGCAGGTAACCGTGTAGTTCTGCAGGGCAGGATCCTTACGGAGGTTTTCCAGGGCGGTCAGCAGCTGGGGTTCCTGAGAAGGATCATCATGGTCTGCATTGGAAGCGGCAATAGCAGCCGTTACGGTAGCGAGCGAAGAGACCTGGGCATAGGATGCACCGGTGATGACGGCAATGGGTTGGGTCTGATAGTATCCCCAGATGGTTGTAACAGAAACTCCGTTTTTGCCTGTAACCTGCACCAGGTTGCCTTTGCTGTCGTAGACATCGAGCGTGGAGGCGGTAACGGGCGCCTGGCTCTGCATATTGTAGGAGATGACCGAAGTTGGATACAGATGGGCAGGATCGTCAAATTTAGTTTCTGCTTTTCCTACCATTTTACCATTTTTCATGGTTGTCGTTTCCAGAGGAACATCTACCATATTGGCTGCCAGAAGTTTTTGGATTCCCTTGTCTTGCGGATACAGCAATGTTTTCTCAACAACGGTTCCATCTGCCAACGTTTCTTTGGAAGATATCAGGTTGCTGTACGTATCGTCAAAATTACTTTCTGAAGCGCTTACAAGCTTTTTAGCCATGCCGTTAACATAGGTTTCCGTAGTGGAGACCTGTTTTGAAATGCTGATCTTTTGTACAGGGTTCTGACCTGTCGTTATATTGGCCAACGGAACCTGCTTAAAAGTCGGAGTAATTTCCGATTTCTGTAAAAGCTGGCCGGATGGGCTGTAATCTTCTTTTTTTTGCAGTACTCCTGATGTTACCAGATAGGCACTCATATCCCGGTCGCCCCCGGTTAAAACGGAATTGGGATTAACGGGAATTTCTGTACGGGGGATGTAGTAATACTTTGAATAACTTCCATCAATCATATTGCTTACCTTAATATTGCTGTATCCGATGGGCGGGGTCTCTTTCCGGGTATCTGTAAAATCTATTTCATCACCGAAATCCAGCGCTGTTCCACTGGAAAGAAGCGGATCGGTAAAGGTGCTGTACTCATAATTTGTATAACTTACAGGTATGGCGGATCCGGGGTTAAAGTTTTTCATACTTTTTAATCTTAACCCGTAGCCATAGGCATTTTTATCCCTTCTCTGCTGTTTGGGAGCGTAGATTTCTAAAGTACCATGTCCTTTTTTCACTCCTGAAAATTTAACGTTTAGAGGTCCGGAATCTACTGTGAAAGCTTTGATCTCGGGACATTCTATCTCCTCATAAGAATGCATAAATGGGCTCCCGGAATCATTGTTGACGGTATAGTCGATCGTGTATACAGTTCCCGGATGCCCCGGCTGATTGGGATGAAGCGTATATTTATATTTAACAAACAGATCATTCTGATACCCCACCGGTAAATTTACGGTATACTGGCTGTTTAGATTGGTATCAAAATTTACGGTATAGATTTTATCAAAATCGTAATTGTCATAGTAGCACTTCGGATCTGTGCAGGTGGTATTGGGATCGAAGGGTATGGAATGAGATTCAAATTCGTATTCAGTAATGCCTCCCGTAGGAAGGATGATACGCTGTAAAGTACCATAGCTTGCCGTATTTCGATTGGTATGGTAAGGAGTGATCAGCTCACCTTTGTCTATTTCGCAAAATTCATAAATAATAGGATACCCGTAATTATCGATGTAAGTATTATAGCCACCAATGGTGAGCTCATTATTATATTCAAAACCAAATTTCTGAACAGGTGCATTATTTTTATCAAGATTGATCAATTTTTTAAGATACGCTCCCTCATGATCAAATGCATATTGATTGATGATCTGGTTTTGTGTATTTTTAAGCACCAGTTTATTCATCGTATATCGATCTTGATTCGTTTGGTATGATAAAGGATCAGACGGATAATCATCAGTATACTGGTATTCAATGCTTCCCATTCCGTTTACTGTTATCCTTTTAATTTTTTGATTCTGTAAGGTACCCGGAACCACATTATTTCCGGAAATAATCTGTGTTTTCGTTAAATAGTCGATATTGACGATTTCTTCATTTTTAACATTGTAAATCTTTGAGAGAAAAAATCCACTGTTAATAAATTTGGTATTTTGAACCGATTCTATCCTGTCGGCATCAAATGGTCCCCAGATATGAAATTTATTGATATTAATCTTATCAAACAGATACCTGTTGCCCTTTGTATCAATAATGGTAAATGATTGCACCCTGTTAGGTTTCGTATTGTTTTTAGTTACAATGATTTTATCATTTGAAGGTGTTATATGAACTCCCGTAAGTTCATGGCTTACCGTATCCATCCCGATATAAAACCGTCCGCTGCCTCCTGGATAATTGTAATAGTATACGTCAGAGGTAGCCTCATTATTATTGGTTCCTGCAGGGAGCGTAAAATCTTCAAACGCCCTTGTTTTGCTTCTAACCACACTTCCTATGGGAGACAGGTTCCATCCCTTTCCTATGTCGCTGATCAGATTATAGGCTGAGGCACTTTCTGTAGTATAGCTTAAAGACACGCCGATATTAATTCCTGCTGCAGGAACGGAAAGACTGAGCAAAGGAAAAGAAATATTCGGGATTCCCTGATACATATTCGTTTCTCCATTGGTAACGTAATCATATTTAGACAACTCCATTTGTCCTGAAATACCAATACTTCCCAGACAGGAAGCCAGTAAAATAATGCTTAATATTATTTTTTTCATGGTCTATTTTATTTTTTAATCAGTTTCGCACTCGCCGTTTTCCCATTATCCGTCTTCACAGACACTAGGTAAGCCCCCTGAACCAGCGGCTGCGTATTAATTTTGGTTATTTTATTTTTTGTTCTGATACTCTGAAGCTGCCTTCCACCCAAATCATACACCGTAATCTCTGCGGAAAAGTCGGTCCCTGAGCCTGTCGAAGGGAACCCAAGTTCCACATACGCATAATCGCTCACCGGGTTCGGGTAGATCTTAATATCCGGCTTCTCGATCAGCTGGTCAACCTGCTTATCACCCAGCTTAACGATCTTCCAGTTTTCTTTTCCGAGTTCTTCGGCGCTGGTTCCGGCCAGGATGATCGAACCGTCGCGGTTCAGCTTAATATCCGATAATCTTTCTTCTCTTTTACTCGATTCTCCCT
>NZ_CAJYMO010000114.1 GCF_913776365.1 uncultured Chryseobacterium sp.
CATAATACAGGCCGTCTGCTGTTCTGTAAATGTCCACGCCGTCGTTGCGCAGCTGGTTTCCGGAGTTCCATTCTGATCTTTTTGCCGGATCGCTCACCCACAGGTTAACAAAATCCTTATCCGAATAGGCCGCCCCGATCCTGCCAAGGTCATAATCCGTTGCATTGATTTTCCCCGGAGCCTGGAGTTGGACGAAAGGCCTGGTGGAAGCATCCGTCGTCTGCCTGAACAGGGCGTCGATCACGTCCTGCTTGATTTCCACATTACTGAATTTATAGTTTTCTGCAATCTGCATCAGCGCTTTCTCCGCGAAGGCACGGGAAGGCTTTTCGCCGCCGTCTTTCCAATACTTCAGCAGCTGTTCATATTCGGGGGTGATCTTCACATTGGTGATTCCGGCAATATTATCAATTTTTTTCATCGGCCAGAAGGCATATCCGATGTTGTGCCTGTCCAGCAGCTGGATCAGTTCCGTAAACCATACGTTCGAATTTTCCCCGGTTTCGCCCAGCCAGACCGGTACATTGTGCTTTTTTCTCAGGTCCAGGATCGGCTTCAGGGCAGCGTCGTCATTATTCGTCCAGTATTTGTGGAAGCTAAAGACCAGGTTGTTATCCCACAGCGGGGTCAGCCCGTTGTAATTGTTTCCCCATCCGTTCCCTTCGATGATGATGATATGCTTCTGATCAACTTTACGGATCGCTTCTGTGATGTTCCGCTGCAGTTTCCAGAGCGGTGCATTGGACATCTCGTCCGTTCCGTTCGGGTTTTTGCCTGTAAAATTGATATTAGGTTCGTTAATCAGGTCATAACCGCCGATCCAGGGCTCGTCTTTATAGCGTTCTGCCAGCTTCTTCCATAACGATATGGTCTTCCGCTGGTTCTCCTCGCTTTCCCAGAGGGAAGGTTTCGATTTGTCGTTATCGGAAATATTGACGTCGTTTCCCTGTCCGCCGGGCGTGGCATGAAGATCCAGGATCAGATACATTTTGTTGTCGGCACACCATTTCAGCAGGTCATCGGTCATTTTAAAGCCTTCTTCCAGCCAGGTATCCTTTCCTTTTACCTGTTCTTTCTCAATAGGTAAGGTATAGAGGTTATAGTGCATGGGAAGCCTGATTGAATTGAATCCTGCTTTTTTCAGGAAATCGATGTCCTGCCGGGTAATTCCGTTTTTAATATAGGCTTTGTAGAATTCATTCATCCCGTCTTCCCCGATCAGTTCGGCAATCTTTTCCCTGATTTTGTACTGCGGGCCGGCAAAGTCGGCGGTTTTCAGCATATAGCCTTCCTGCAGCATCCATCCGCCCAGGCCCAGGCCGCGCAGCTGGATATTTTCACCTTTGTCGTTCACGATTTTCTGTCCGTCAGCTTTTAATAATTGTGATGTCCCAAATTGAGACAATAAAAAGGCGGATAATAGGAGGGCTCTTTTCATAAGGATTTAATGATTTAAATAATAAGGAGTTTAGTTTTAGAAGTCTGTATTTATAGAATCACAAATATATTTAAAATTATCCATTACCTTTTGTTTTTATAAGAAAATTAATACCTGTGGTGACATCAGCAGTATGTAACCGGGCTACTGTCTGAAACTTATCATCTTTGGATGCTTTTTAAGTGGGCATGCATATATAAGCAGCAGGAAATGCTATCTTTATACATAAAAAACGAGATGAATGACACAGAATTTCAGAAAATATGGGAACCTTTGGGACCGTTTTCAGAATTTGAGGTACAACTCTTCAACCGTAAGCTTGTTAAGAAAAAAATTTCCAAAGATCAAGTACTGCAACGGCCAGGTGAAATTCCGCAATCTGTATTTTTCATTCTGAAAGGGTCTTTTTACCAATTTCATACCTGTCCGGTAAGCGATGAGAAAAGGATAATTGATCTTCATGTGCAAGATGAATGGTTTTGTGATACTGCAAACCTCCTAAAACAATTACCGTCAAAATCAGCGACTGCCTGTTTTGCCGACGCTGAAATTGCTGAGCTTAGTTTGGAAAGTATGCATGAGCTCATCGGGTTGTCCCCGCGTTTTTTACAGCTTAATTCAATTTTTGGAAGGCTGAATTCCAGGTTAGAGATGTACGATGAAAACATGAATCCGGCGCAGAAATACAATCATCTGCTTACCTCCAGGCCGCAGCTTTTGCAGGCGTTTCCGCTTTCTATGATCGCATCTTATCTTAAAATGCGGCCGGAGACGCTTAGCCGTGTGAGGGCAGACGTTATTATTTGATTTTAATCAAGTGTGGGTATGCTTTTTTATGATGATATTTGAATAAAAATTATGATAGAAACAATAGTACCGAAGTTACCGATGCATCACAGGAAAGAAACTGAAAAATTTTATCGTATATTAGGTTTCGAAACCCTGCCGGGGAGCCTTCAGCATTACCTGATGATGAGAAATGGAGCCCTGGAAATTCATTTTTTTGAACACAGAGATCTCGAATGTGATCAGAATTACGGCCAGATCTACATCCGCTGCTCGGCATTGGAGCAGCTTTACAATCAATACACCAGCCTCGGAGTAGAGATTCATCCGGAAGGCAGCCTGAAAAAAAAGCCCTGGGGACAGACGGAATTTTCAATCCTCGATCCTGTACATAACCTCATCACTTTTGGCGAGAACATCCATGCTGTTCAACAATAGTCCATCATTATTCAACAGTATTGAAATAAAATACGCCTTTCCGTAATGAAAGGCGTATTTCTATATCATTGGATGTAAAATAGATAAGATTACGAAATGAGTTTCATAACTTCCAACGCCACTTTCAGCGCTTCTGTTCCGTCCTGGATTGAAACTTCCACATGCTTGTTTTTGGTAATCGAACCGGCGAAAGAGTTCAGCTCATCAAGAATGGCATTATTAGGCTGAATGTTCGGGTATTCAAATAAAATCTGGTTTTTTTCGCCTTCCGCATTTTCAATGATCATATCAAAAGGGGTAGGCGTCTCCGGTGCATCTTTCATCCGGATGACTTCTGCTTTCTTTTCAAGGAAATCTACCGAGATGTAAGCGTCTTTCTGGAAGAACCTGCTTTTTCTCATGGCTTTCATCGAAATCCTGGAAGTCGTAAGGTTGGCCACGCACCGTTTTCAAATTCGATTCTTGCATTGGCGATATCCGGGGTTTTGCTGACGACACAAACACCGCTGGCATGGATGTTTTTCACTTTTGATTTTACGATGCTCAGCAGGATATCGAGGTCATGGATCATCAGGTCCAGGACTACGGAAACATCCGTTCCGCGGGGATTGAATTCCGCCAACCGGTGGATTTCGATAAACATCGGGTGATGAATATACTCCTTGGTAGCAATAAAGGCAGGGTTGTACCTTTCCACATGTCCTACCTGGGCTTTGATTCCTTTTTCACTGCATTTCTGAAGAAGCTCTTCTGCCTGCTCCAGGGTATGGGTTACCGGTTTTTCAATAAAAAAGTGAAGGCCTTTATCAATGGCTTTTAAAGCGTAATCGTAGTGGTAGAGCGTGGGCGTAACAATGTCCAGCATATCAATCCTTTCCAGCAGCTCATCCAGATTTTCAAAATACCGGTATCCGAATTCGGCTTCCAGTTTCCTGCCGTTTTCGGCATCTTTGTCATGAAAGCCAACCAGTTCATACTGATCCGACTGATGAAGAAGCTTCAAATGTATTTTTCCCAAATGTCCGGCTCCTACCAAACCTGCTTTTAACATAGCTGTATTAAATTTCTGTAAAGATAATAATTTTAAGGTTTCTTATGGGATGATAGATTTTAGGTGAAAATATAGGTTCATTATTTAAAGCGGAAGCATTTAACAATTTACTCGGGAATTAGTGTATTGTAATTTAGCGTGTTGTTGGAAATCGCAACGTCACAAAGGTTTTAGAGAGAAATGTACTGCTTTTAAGTAGCAGGGAATTTGACAAATCAAATTGGTGTACCGCTGAATTTGTCGTTTTATATTGTTACTGAGCGGCATATAATTGTATCAGGGATATAATCTTGGAGCCTTTCAACGGAACCATTTAACAGTTGCCTCGGGAATTTGTGTGTTCAAATATGAGATCTATTGTGATCAAAGACAGCGCATTAATTATCAATAAAATTAAATTTTTCTGATGCGTACTTATTTATTTTCGAATTAATTTTTACTTCCTGCTCATACACATTAATTTAATATTCTTCTTCAGTTTTCGGGGTTGACAGGTACTGAATGTTTTTATATTTTTGTGGAAATTATTTCACATACCTAATAACTCTCATGATGCAGGATTCGTTTGTACATAAAGGAAAAAGAAAGATTTTGGTTGACTATCTCCGGAACAGGATCGGGATTTCAGATGAACGGGTCCTCGCTGCCATAAATGAAGTTCCCCGCCATCTTTTCATCGAAAGCATCTTTGAGGATTTTGCCTACGAAGACCGGGCGTTCCCTATTCTTGCGCATCAGACGATTTCCCATCCTTCGACAGTAGCCGAGCAATCCGAGCTGCTCCAGGTAAGCCCCGGTGATAAGGTGCTGGAAATCGGAACGGGCTGCGGATACCAGACCGCTGTCCTGCTGGCCATGAAGGCTCATGTCTATACCGTAGAGCGCCAGAAAGACCTTTTTGACTTTTCGAAAAACAAACTCCGGGAAATGCACCTGTATCCTAAATTCCAGAGCTTCGGGGACGGTTTTGCAGGGCTCCCTACTTTTGCTCCTTTTGACCGGATCATCGTGACCTGCGGAGCTTCGGTACTGCCAACCGAACTGCTGAAACAGCTGAAGGTCGGCGGTAAGATGGTCATCCCATTAGGCCCTTCCGATGAGCAGGTCCTGTACCGCTTCACCAAAGTTTCCCCGACTGAATTTGAAAAAGAGGAATTCGGAGCCTATAAATTTGTGCCGATGCTGGGAAGCACGAATCAATAAAACCGGCGCCGGTTCGACAGTTTTTTTGACGTGGATAAGTGTAAGTCAGGTTTTTAAACTAAAGGCCGAAGGCTGGATATTCTATGCCGGAAGTTATTTCACTGTTAAAATCTTTCGCTGATAAGCCAACTGCCAATTGCCAGCAACCATCCGTAACACCTAAAGTTTTTCAAAGAAAATATCTCCTGAATCATTCAGAGGATATCATTATGTATGCAGGGCAGAAGCAACAAGCCAATTGCCAGCAGCCATAAGCCACTCTTACTATCTTAAATTGTTAAAGAAAATGTCCCCTGAATCATTCAGAGGATATCATTATGTATGCAG